>JAJDDZ010000027.1 GCA_029260025.1 Phycisphaerae bacterium
GCAGAAATGGTCGGATGACCATTGGTGCCTTAAAACAGGGAACATTTCGAGTTGCTCCTGTGACTCGGCGGGCGGGCCTGCGGGGATGGAACCGAAGAGCGGGATTTTGCGGGTTTCTAATGGTTGGGGGTTGTCGTGGTCGGTTGCCCCTCCGATCAACACGCCCTGTGGAATATCTAGCGCAACGGCGAGTGCGTCGAGCGTTACCTTTCGCGGAGTCTTTTCGCCTCGCTCGATTTGGGAGAGGTAGGGCTGACTTACTCCTGAGAGTTTGCAGAGCTCTGCTTGGGTAATTCTTTGTCCTCGCCTAAGACGGCGAACACGCTCGCCGACGCCTTCCCCGGCACGGATGGCCACGATGTCATTATTGCTGGTCACATGGATAATATAGCATTCCGGAAGCTGCCTGGCAATATTTGGTCTCACTCTTGAAATTGAAGCCTTTCGACGCCGTTGCCCTGATCCGAGTTATGGT
This sequence comes from Phycisphaerae bacterium, assembly GCA_029260025.1. Classification (GTDB taxonomy): domain Bacteria; phylum Planctomycetota; class Phycisphaerae; order UBA1845; family UBA1845; genus JAJRUK01. The sequence continues at coordinate 476 of JAJDDZ010000027.1, forward strand.
CGAAGAAATGCGTCTTGGGGACTCACAGGGGCGCTTCTAGCTAAAGAGCGGCTCATCTAGTCCCGATAACCCGTTCATCCGGCGGCGAGCCAGTTGTCTCGGAGGATATGGGCCACCAATGCGAATTAATATCGTTAGCGTTGAGGATTCCCTGATCTCACTTGGGGTTCGGAAGGTTTCTGCCTTTGTGCGGCAATTGAATCCGGATACCAAGGTTTTCTATGTGCCGCTGACGAACTTCTTCTCTCTATGGAATGTTCTTCGTCCTAGCTACTCGAACGAGCTTGATCCTAAGCGCGATGTGGAGCCGATGGCTGCCGAGATAGCTGACGCTGACATTGTGGCGTTTAGCTCGATGACGCATGTAGCTGAGCAGACGAAACTTTTGATTGCTGAAGTACGTCGGGTCAACCCGAAAGCTTACATCATCTGGGGTGGTATTCACCCCATCATCGTTCCTGAAGATGCCATCCTGCACGCCGATGCTGTTTGCACGGGCGAGGGGGAATTTGCTTTCGAGGAATTCTTTGCCGCGTTCGGTAACGATCGCGACTACACGGCCACCCGTAACTTCTGGTTCAATCGAAACGGGAAGATTATTCAGAACGATCTGCTCCCGCTTATGACGAATGCGCAGATGGAGCAACTTCCTCTTCCGACGTACGCGACGAACGAGCGTATCTACTCGCCGAAGAAGCGCGGGTACGAGGAAATGACCGAGAGTCATTATCTGAAATTCACGGGACTAACGTATCATACGATTTGGACGATCGGTTGCCCTTTTAAGTGTACGTTCTGTGCGAATACGAAGTTTATTGAAAACGATAAGACATACACTCGCCTTCGTTTTCCTAGTGCGAAGTGGCTTGTTGATGAGATCAATACGGCGCGAAAGATTCATCCGCACCTCAGCAACGTGATCTTGCTGGATGACAGTATGGTGGCACTTCCTCTGAAGGTCTTGACGGAGTTCTCTGATCTTTACAAGAAGGAAGTTGGGTTGCCTCTGTTTGTGGCTGGGATTATTCCTAACTACGTTAAGCGTGATAAGGTCGAAGTCTTGCTGGAAGCTGGTATGACGACGGTCCGTATGGGGATTCAGTCGGGGAGTCAGCGGGTTCTTGATTTTTACAAGCGCCCTGCACCGCCGGCGAGGGTACTTGCTGCGACCGACGTGTTCGCTGACTACACGAAATACCTGATTCCGCCGTCTTATGACTTCATTCTGGATAACCCGATTGAAACGCGGGAAGACCTTATCGAAACGCTTGAACTGATTTACAAGATGCGGCGACCCTTTACGCTGAACCTCTTCTCGCTTCGCATGCAACCTAATACGACGATGGCGAAGCAGTTCGAGGAACTTAAGATTCGACCGGAGGACCTGGCGTGCGAGAGCTACAAGAGTCTTCGTCCGACGTTTTTCAACTGCGTGATCGTCCTTCTCACGCTTGTAAAGCCGCCGCGGTGGATCTTTGATCGTCTTCTTCTTGGGATTCGCGGGGTGAGTGACGAGCAGAAGCTTTATCCGGCGAGATTTTTCGTGCTGCATACGCTGTATGTTTTTAAGCGCGGATTTTCGCATCTTCGGTTTATGGACTTTACCCGCATCCCCGGGCGCTTTGCCTGGGTTTTCTGGAAGCTTGGGATTGTTGGTTTTTGGCATCGCCATTTGATCGCTCACTTCAAACGCAAAGGACCGCTTGCGACCGAGCCGAAGTCGGCTGCCCGAGAGGGCATCGTGCCGAGTACTGCTTCGACACCAGCACGGACGCTCACCGTGCTTCCCAGCGGCGGCGGTGGTTGCGGTAGCTAGCGATACGTGACGCGCCCTTGACGCGACGTGTCGATGGCGCGCTGCGCGAAATGGCTGCCCGTTTGTCCCCGACTCTTTCCGCGCCCCCTCCCTCGCCGTGTTTTCTGCTCTTTGATGTGATTGAAATGGGTTGAGATGGGTTCGTTCATCGTCGAATCTTTGATCGGGAGCTGTGAGGGGGAGAAATGGGTTTGTTTGTAGTCTTTTTGTTTTTGATGTCTCCATCTCTTCTTCTTGGCTCCTTTGGTCGCGGATCATGCGCGCTTTCCAGCTTAATAACTTGACGGGTGATCGGTTAAGGGGATTTCTTAAGCGATCAGCGCTTTAGAGGGCGGAAACGTCGAAAAGTCGGAGAATCCGAACGTCCGAGTCTGGGGATTGGATGTTTTTTGACGGATGGTCAGCTCCCTTACGGTCGCTGCTCTGATGGGGCACCAGCCTTCGATGAGGGTTTCGGATTTGTTGTGCGGTTTCGGGGGAGGCAGGTGAACCTTCCGCTTTGGGGGCGGAAGAACCACCGTGCCCTACGGTGGAAGACATGGCGGCGCTGCGCTTGACCGTGGCACCTCGACACCTCGATACCCCGACACCGCGATTTTTGGGCATTTTTGGCTGCGCTGGCGGGAGATGGCTGGTGGTCTTGCTCTTGAATTGTTTTCGCTTTCTGTTAGGGTTTTGTTTGGACTCTTTTTGGAGGCGGTTTTGGTGGCGAGGCGGGTGGCTATTCAGCTCTTTCTTTCTCCGGTTGCGGCGGGGTATCCTTCGCCTGCGCAGGATTATACGGATGGGGCTTTGGATCTGAATGAGCATCTGGTTTCGAATCCGGCGGCGACTTTTTTTGTGCGGGCTTCTGGGGAGTCGATGCGAGATGCGGGGATTTTTGACAAGGATATTCTGGTTGTGGACCGTTCGGTATCGCCTCGACATGGGCATGTGGTTGTGGCAGTGGTTGATGGCGAGTTTACGGTTAAACGTTACTCGTCTCGCAACGGAACGATGCAACTTCTTGCGGCGAACAAAGCGTACCCCCCTATTTCTGCGGCAGACGAGTGCTTGATCTGGGGCGTTGTGACCTACTCGATTCATGCGCAGTCGCTGTGCCATAGGCAGTCGCCATGATCGCTCTTGTTGATTGTAATAATTTTTACGTTTCTTGTGAGCGGTTGTTTGATCCGACGCTGATCGGTCGGCCTACGGTTGTCCTATCGAACAACGACGGATGCATCGTTGCGCGTAGCGAAGAGGTGAAATCTCTTGGGATCCAGATGGGCAAACCGGTTTTTCAGATTCAGTCGGAGCTGCGGAAGCACAAGGTGGCTATCCGTTCGTCGAATTATACGCTCTATGCGGATATGTCTCGGCGGGTAATGAAAACGCTTGGTCGGTTTAGTCCTGAAGTTGAAAACTACTCTATCGACGAAGCGTTTTTGAATCTGGACGGGATCTCGGACCTCGCTGAGCATTGTCATCGGATGCGCGAAGAGGTTATCCGCTGGACGGGGATTCCTGTGTCGGTGGGTATTGCGCCGTCTAAAACGCTTGCGAAGGTTGCGAATAAACACGCTAAGCATACCGGTGATGGGGTGTTGTCCCTTGCGGATAAGGGCGATCAGGCGAAAGCGCTCCGGCGAACCAGCATCCATGATCTCTGGGGCGTGGGGCGTCGTTATGCGCGGATGCTGATGAAAAATGGTTTCAAGCATGCGCTTGATCTGCGAGAGGCTGATGACAAGTGGGTGCTTAAGCGGATGACGATTGTTGGATTGAAAATGGTGCATGAGCTTCGGGGGATTCCCTGCATCGAATTGACCCTGAAACCCCCTCCTAAAAAGAGTCTCATCAAATCTTGTTCGTTTGGTCGCACACTGAGCGCGCTCGGGGATTTGGAAGAGGCGGTTTCGGTGTATGCGAGCGGTGTGGCAGAGCGACTTCGCCAGCAGGACAGCCTTGCTCGCACGATTACGGTGTTTCTAATGACGAATCGATTTCAGACGGAACATCCGCACTATGCGACGTCGGCGACGATGTCTTTTCTTTCGAGCACGGATGATACAAGCGTTTTTGTGCAGCACGGATTGGTTTTACTTCGACAAATTTTTCGTCGGGATCAGCGGTACCTCAAGGCTGGCGTGATCCTCGATGCGATTGAATCAAGGGGGCGGGAACAACTTGGTCTGTTCGACCCTAAACACGAGTCGTCCGCTCGGTTGATGCAAGCTATGGATGGCGTGAACCAGCAATTTGGGGCTAACACGATCCGGGTCGGGTCGTGCGGTGATCGCCAAGAATGGAAGATGAAACGCCGACTTCTATCACGCCGGTTTACGACTCGGTGGGATGAGCTGCTTCATGTTCAAACGTGAGGTTAGATCATGTAATCGGGCATTTCGGTAACGTCGGATGGTGGAGCTTCTTCGGCTTTTTTGGCTAGTTCCTCGGCGGGTGCTATTTCGCCTGTTCGGGAGCGGAGACGCAGCTCTGGCGGTTTGAAGGTTACGACTGAATCCGGCGGGACTGACGAGGTTACAAAGACCGAACCACCTACGACGGAGTTTTCGCCGATGACGGTCTCGCCGCCCAGGACGATTGCGTTTGCATAGAGCGTTACGCGGTCGCACACCGTGGGATGTCGTTTTACTCTGCGGATGACGCGGCCTCTTTCGTCTTTGGGGAATGAGAGTGCGCCGAGGGTGACGCCTTGATAGACTTTTACGAAGTCGCCGATGTCGGTGGTTTCGCCGATGACGACGCCGGTTCCGTGGTCGATGAAGAAGTTTCGTCCGATCTTCGCGCCGGGATGGATATCAACGCCGGTCTGATTGTGGGCCCACTCGGCCATGATGCGAGCCATGAGGGGTACGTCGAGTTCGTATAGCTTGTGTGCGAGTCGGTGAATGCTAATCGCGAGTAGGCCTGGATAAGCGAGAATGATTTCGTCGGTATTGAGAGCGGCGGGGTCGCCGTCGTAGGAAGCTTGTACGTCGCCGGCGAGCCTTTCGCGGATCGACGGTATGCTTTCGAGAAATGCGATGGTTGCCTTTCTGGCACGATCGTCAGGAGAACCCGTGTCGGCGGATTCGGACGAACCGGTTTCATCCGCGTAGAGCATGCACTGGTAGACCTGCTTGAAGGCGGTCTCGCCGATGCGAGGGAGTAGGTCGCCGACGTGGAATGCGACGTTGTGGTCGGTGAGGTGCTGTCTTCCAATGAAACCGGGGTAGAGTAATTCGAGTAGGTCGCGGACTAGCTGGATGATCTCGTCGCGCGAGGGTAGGTATAGTTTGCCGATGTGCTGGGTGCGCGGGTCGTGCTTGTAGCTGGCGACGACGCCGTCGACCAACTCGCTTAGCTTTGCACCGATGATGAAGTCTTCTGGCATCGTTTGAAATCCACCGCGAAGTTTGCTGCTTAGGGACTACTCCCCCCATACGTCGGCGTACGACGGGCTCGTCATAAATTGTATGGAAACTCAGTTTTTTCTCCACCTTGTGAGCGGTTCGCGTCTATGATGTGGGTATGGGTCGATTCATTGGCGGTGTTGGGCTTGCTTCGGTGGCGATTGCTATGGCTGTCGCTGGTTGGGTGAGCATCTACACGCCCCTTCTGACGACTTGGTCGCTGAGTGATCGGCATGCGGTTGCGCTAAGTTTCTTCGATGGTCGGGTCCGTCTTTTTTACTTTCAAAGCGCCGTCGAGGCTATCGAGGTTGGGCCAATCCATGCGCGGTTTCCCCCCGGGCAGAATCCAAAGCTGCCACTCCTGGGTTCTCCCATTCTCCCGCGAATTCGCGTGGGGCGGCTTCCGCTTCCTTATGTTGTTCCGGTCAATAGCAACGGTCGGAACCCATTCCAACAGGAAGGGCTACCTTACGACGTGAGGCTGGGAGATCGTCGGGCGGTTCCTGACTTCGGGGGCGCTTGGCGCGGGAATTTGTCGTTCGGTTTTTTCCCATTTCTGAATAGACCGCCGGCTGGCGAGGTTTCGTATTTTCGGATTCCGGTGTGGTTGCCGGTGGCGCTGCTGATTCTGTTTCCGGTTCGGGCGATGATCGTAGGGCCTTGGCGAGAGCGCCGGCGGCGGAAGAGGAATCAGTGCATCGGTTGCGGATATCATCTTTATGGACTGACGGAACCGCGGTGTCCGGAATGCGGAGCGAGTTGCGAGATTGCTACGGCTGGTCAAGCTGCGATACCGAAGTAAACTCCCTATTTCATGCACGACGCACTTCGAATCATTGACGCCAACTTTAACCGCTCGCGGGAAGCGCTGAGGGTGATGGAGGAGTATGCGCGGTTTTGCCTCGGCGATTCCATGCTAACCGAACGCTGCAAAATGCTCCGCCACGAGCTGAGCAACATCATCTGCGCCCTTGAGTTGAGGCTAGAAGCTGGGGGGACAGTTCTTGGCGGACCTGCTTGGGGACAAGGGCTACCGTTGGGCTGGGTGGGAACTCCTGACTCTCTGATCACAGCGCGCGACACGTCTGGCGATGTTGGGACTACGATTGAAAACGAGACTGAGTACGGTCGAAGGGATACGTTGCACGTGGCGATGGCCGCGACGAAGCGACTTACAGAAGCACTCCGGGCGATCGAGGAATACAGCAAGCTGGTTGACGTGGCAGCGAGTAAGCGGGTCGAGCAGGTTCGATACCGTGCTTACGAAGTTGAGCGTAGTCTCACGTTGACGGCGAGCGCGCAGAAACGCTTTTTGGGGGTTCGCCTCTACGTTCTGATTACGGAAGCTCTCTGTGAAGGCGACTGGTTCGATACGGGGCGAGCGGTTCTTGAAAACGGGGCGGACTGCGTCCAACTTCGAGAAAAAGATCTCGGGGACGCGGAACTGGTTGAGCGAGCGATGCGACTTGCTGAGTTTTGCCGTGAGACTGAAAAATTGCTGATTATCAATGACAGGGCTGACATCGCGGCTGCGAGTGGTGCTCATGGGGTACACCTCGGTCAAGATGACATGGGCATTCGGGCTGCGCGTCGTATCCTGCCCAGCGGCGCGATCGTGGGCGTTAGTACGCATACGGTTGCTCAGGTTGAAGCGGTGGTGGGTGACACGCCGGACTATGTTGCGGTTGGACCGATGTTTGCTACGGGGACCAAACCTCAGGAACACATCGCTGGCGTGGAAACGCTTGTCTTGGCGAGCGAGAAAACCGCTCTACCGCTTGTTGCGATCGGTGGACTCGACGCTGCGCGGTCTGGCGAAATTCTCAATCGTGCGAAATGCTGCGTTTGTGTCTGTTCGTCCTTAATTTCACAAAGAAACGTGGTGGACGCGACGCGCTCAATTCGGACGGCGATCGACAAATGCTGGGAGCTTCGGCAGGATGGGTAAGTTCCTATAATACCGAGGGCGACGCAGCGACCTATAATCGCGCCACTTCACCAGACTATCTCCACCTTTATCCACGCCTTTTGACAAACTCCGACAACGACGGCCAGACATGACGCGCGCCTTGAAGACAAAAGAGAATTGCAAAGGGGCGACGCGGGATGGGACGATAACGTAACCGGATAGCAGGCGAGTTTGCGCGTTCGACGCGCCGGTCGTGGTGCTATGTGGACGCGGTTTTTATTGACTCGACATTGGCAACGTCCTAATATCGTTCGGTTATTCTGCGGGCGATGTCGACATTGCCGATCGACGACTTTCTTGCGGTCGTGTCGAGGGTGGCGACGTGTCGTATCGCATTGGACACTTCGATTGCCCTTTAAGACCGCAACGACCTGACCGTTTTGGTGTGATCAACGTGGACGAGACTCGTCCGCCTTGGGGAGGCATGACTGGTATGGTAAACGCAATCGACATTTTCAACACCGTTGAGAAACACCTGAGTCCCACACGCTTTCGCGAGCAGCACTGGGAAGGTTCTTTCGAGGACTATCTTGAGCTTGTCTCGAAGAACCCTCGCATCGCGCGAAACGCCTTCCAGCGCATCTACGACATGATTATGCATTTCGGATGCGAGCGATATACGGCGCTGCGCGAAGAAATGACCCGGTACACGTTCTTTTCTGATCCAATGGAAAACGGGGCGGACGCGATCTTCGGACTTGATAAGCCGCTGATGAGCCTGGTTGATTTCTTTAAGTCCGCAGCCCATCAATACGGGACCGAACGGCGTATCCTCTTGCTGCATGGACCGGTTGGTTCGTCGAAAAGTACGATCGCGCGACTGCTCAAGAAGGGGCTGGAGCACTACTCGCGAATCGACGACGGAGCGCTCTATACATTCTCTTGGCATGTCGATGGCGAGGACGGCAAACCGGTGGTTTGTCCTTGTCCGATGCACGAAGAGCCGCTGAAACTCATCCCCATCGAAGCAAGAAAAGATGTCCTCGCGACGCTGGGGGCTGACGCTTCGGACGGGGCGCGACTTGTTGTCGATGGCGCGCTCGACCCGTTTTGTCGCAAGATGTTCGACGACCTGTTGATCAAATACGATGGAAATTGGCGCGAGGTCATCAAGCATGTTCGTGTTCGGCGATTGGTGCTGAGCGAAAAGGATCGCATCGGGATCGGGACGTTTCAACCCAAGGACGAAAAGAATCAGGACTCAACGGAACTGACGGGTGACATCAATTATCGCAAGATCGCAGAATACGGAACCGATAGCGACCCGCGTGCGTTTAACTTTGACGGCGAATTGAATATCGCCAATCGCGGGCTTGTCGAATTCATCGAAGTTCTCAAACTCGATGTCGCTTTCCTTTACGACCTGCTCGGCGCGTCCCAGGAACACATGATAAAGCCTAAGAAATTCGCTCAGACGCATATCGACGAGGTCATCATCGGGCATACCAATGAGCCCGAGTACAAGAAGCTGCAATCCAACGATCTGATGGAAGCGTTTCGCGATCGTACGATCAAGATCGATGTGCCTTACAACACGCGCCTTGACGATGAAATCGAGATCTACAAAAAGGACTTTAACAACGAGCGGATTCGCGGGATTCATATCGCGCCGCATACGATCGAGATGGCTGCGATGTGGGCGGTGCTGACGCGACTGGAAGAGCCTAAGAAAGCTGGACTTACGGTGATGCAGAAGCTCAAGCTCTATAATGGCAAGAGCATTCCAAACTTCACGGAAGACTCCGTTCGCGAATTGCGCGACGAATCCCGGCGCGAAGGAATGCACGGGATTAGCCCTCGATACATTCAGGACAAGCTCTCTAACTCGCTGGTCAACGAACAAGCGATTCAGGAAAAGTGCATTAACCCGTTTATGGTGATGAATGAGCTTGAGACGGGACTTACGCATCATAGCTTGCTGACCGACGAAGAACTCAAGACGAAGTATCGCGAACTCCTGGCGATGGTACGGGATGAATACGAAGACGTTCTGAAATCCGAGGTGCAACGGGCCATCAGCGCCGACGAGGACGCCATCACGCGACTCTGTTCGAATTACATCGAGAACGTTCGAGCTTATACGCAGCATGAAAAGGTTCGCAATAAATACACGGGCCGTGACGAGGAGCCGGACGAGAGACTGATGCGTTCGATCGAAGAAAAGATCGACATCCCCGAGAGTCGAAAAGACGACTTCCGCCAAGAGATCATGAACTACATCGGTGCTCTCTCTCTGGATGGGAAGAAGTTCGACTATCACACGAACGCGCGACTGCAAAAAGCACTTGAACTCAAGCTCTTTGAAGATCAGCGCGATACGATCAAACTCAAGAACGTCGTGTCTGGCGTTGTCGATGACGAGACACAGGCGAAGATCGACGTGGTCAAGCAGCGACTCATCAAGTACTTCGGGTACAACGAGACGAGTGCTACGGATGTGCTGAACTACGTCGCGAGCATTTTCGCGCGAGGCGACATCAAAGAAGACGCACAGAAGGCGTGACGACGGCGCACGGGACGTCCGAAGTTTTCTGCTAACAACGTAAGCTCGACACGCGCGCGGGACGATGCCTGCGGGTATATTGCTCTCAGCAAAGCGAACACTAAAAGGAATCGGTGGGTAAGGCGATATGGGTCTGCAGATCGACAAAGATCATCAACGATTTCGCAAAATCGTGAAGGGAAAAATCCGCAAGGACTTGCGAAAGTTCCTCACACGCAGCGAGTTGATTGGGCGGGAGGGGAAAAAATACATCTCCATCCCCGTGCAAGGAATCGATACGCCCCACTTTCGTTACGGCGACAATAGCGACGGCGGCGTGGGTAAGGGCGACGGTCAACCCGGCGACAAGGTAGACGGCGGGGGCGACTCTGGGCAGGGCGGATCGCAAGAGGGCCAGCACATTCTCGAAGTTGATGTTAGCCTGGAAGAACTGGCGGAGATCCTTGGCGAAGAGCTGCAACTTCCGCGCATCGAACCCAAGGGCAAGCATCGGATCACGGCAGATCGCGACAAGTACAGCGGGATCCGCCAGACCGGACCCGAGTCGCTTCGACATTTCAAACGCACGTTCCGCCGCGCGCTGCGACGACAGATTATGTCTGGACTCTACAACCCGGCAGCCCCTCGCATCATTTTCGAGCGGCGCGACAAGATGTTTCGTAGCTGGAAGACTGTCCTTAGTCCTCAGTCCAACGCGGTTATCATTTACATGATGGATGTCTCGGGGTCGATGGGCGACGAGCAAAAAGAACTCGTTCGACTCGAAGCGTTCTGGATCGACGCGTGGTTACGCAAGAATTATCAGGGGATCGAGAGTCGGTATATCGTTCATGACGTTCGCGCGGGAGAAGTTGATCGGGAGACTTTTTTTCGCATCCGCGAGGACGGTGGGACGCGCATCAGCAGCGCCTTTCGCCTGGCCAAGGACATTATCGAAAACAATTACGCACCCTCCGAGTGGAACATCTATCTTTTCCACTTCTCAGACGGCGACAACAGCAGCGAATCGGACAGCCGCGACTGCTGCAATATGCTCACGGAGAACTTACTCCCTTGCGTGAACATGTTTGGGTACTGCCAAGTGGCGAGCGCTTACGGGAGCGGGAACTTTATTAACGTGGTTCACGAACACCTTAACGACGAGGAAGCGGTCATCACGAGTCGCGTCAACACCAAAGACGACATCTACGACAGCATCAAGACCTTCTTTTCGGCGGGAAGATAACTTGCGAATGAACCAACCCCTACCCAAAGCAATCGCCGAACAAGCGGAGATCATCGCGGAGCACGCGCGTCGCGAGGGGTTGGATTTCTACCCTACGATTTTCGAGATGCTCTCGTCTGAGCAGATGTCGCAGGTCGCAGCGTATGGTGGTTTCCCGAAACGCTATCCGCACTGGCGTTTTGGAATGGAGTACGAAAAACTTCGCAAGCAGCACGTCTATGGACTTGGCCGCATCTATGAGATGGTCATCAACAACGACCCGTGCTACGCCTACCTTCTAAACGACAACATGTTCGTCGATCACAAGACGGTGATCGCGCACGTCTACGGCCACTGCGACTTTTTCAAGAATAATTACTGGTTTTCGCAGACCAACCGGCGCATGATCGACGAAATGGCGAACCACGGGACTCGCGTTCAGCGATACATCGAACGATACGGACAGGAACGCGTTGAAGAAGTGATCGATACCTTCTTATCATTTGAAAACCTCATCGACCCGCACTCGATGTTTATGCGGCGGCGGGCGAGCGAGCAATCGGCTGAGCAAAAGAGGCAGACCGACGATGAGAACAAGAAAAACCCCATCGATGGTCGCTATCCAGCCAAGCCGTACATGGACCGCTACATCAACCCGCCCGAGCAGCTCCGTGCGGATCGCGAAGCCCATGCCAAAGAAGCAAGCGAAGCGCAGATGAACTTCCCAGAGAAGCCTCAGCGTGACGTGATGCTCTTCTTGCTACACAACGCCCCGCTCGAAGACTGGGAGGCGGACATCCTCTCGATTATTCGGCAAGAAGCGTACTACTACGCGCCGCAAGGGCAGACGAAAATCATGAACGAAGGGTGGGCGAGCTATTGGCACTCCACGATCATGACAAACTACGTCCTGGAAGCGAGCGAGCTGATCGATTATTGCGAGCATCACTCCGGGACGCTGGCGACGTCACCGGGACGCCTGAACCCCTACAAACTTGGGATCGAACTACTCCGCGACGTCGAACATCGTTGGAATACGGGTCGTCACGGGTCAGACTATGATAGCTGTGACGACATGGCTACCCGGCGCGAATGGGGGAAAGACAAAGCTCCGAAAGGACGCGTCGTGGGCAAGGGTTCACCCGGTCGTGAAAAGATTTACGAAGTTCGGGCGCTCTATAACGATGTGACGTTCCTGGACGAATTCCTGACGCCGGAGTTCGTTGATGAGCAGAACCTCTACCACTATCGCCAAGACCCTGCCACCGGGAAAATGGTCGTCGTCAACCGCGACTTCGACCAGATCAAGCGGCAGATGCTCTTCATGCTCACCAACCACGCCCAGCCCTACATCTACGTCATGGACGGGAATTACAAGAACCGCGGCGAGCTATACCTCGCTCACTCGCACACCGGGATGGACATTGAGATCAAATTCGCGGTGGCTACGCTCAAGCAGATCTACAAAGTCTGGAAGAGGCCTGTGCACCTGCACGGGCGGATCGACGACGACCCGATACTGTTCTCGTTTGACGGCGAACAGTCCACGCAACAGCACATCGACGAAGCGGTACCCGCGCCAGCGAATGCGTTTTAAGTCGGCTTGACACATATCCCACGCTTCCTCGCCCTACTTGAAGAATGTCTCGGTCGATGTACCCTGTGGCGAACGGAGGTTACTAAGATCTAAGCAGGAGTCTCTTGAGATGGAATCCCAAGTCACTTGTATTTGTGAGTCCGTATACCGTAACGCACTCACCCGCGGAAGAAAGTACGCTACCATTGAGAAGAAAGATGGCCTAGTCAAAATCACGGGCGACAACGGCCGAACCCGCTGGTTTTCTTCGTACTGCTTCGATTTGCAAGGCGAGTGCGCGACAACGATGACAAGTTTCAAGCTGGATGACCCGATTGAGGACGCGTCTAAGTATGCCGTCGAGGTCACAGTGACCCTGTCAGATGGTCAACGGCGCTGGTGCCTATTCACGACCCCTTCTGTATTGGCGAGTTGTGGCGAGTTGCTAGAAGATACGCAAGTTCGGTTCCATTATTGCAATACACATCTTATCGTGGCTACCGAAATATCAGAGATTCTAGTAAAAAGGATTCTCAAAGAAATTGATGCTCAGGGTGACTTGATCTCCTGCACGGTGCCGCTGGACCCGATCGAATTTGAGGCCGAGTTCCGAGACCGGCCTGAGAATCGAACACTCAATCCGCCGCAGTCCTAGTTCAACGGATTCATTTAGGCTTCGGTGGCCCGAGTCAGTTGCCGATAAGAAATGCCCGCCGACTCGATCAATGCTGATCGGTCTTTTTGACTGACGCTCACTCGATATCGTAATCCCGCCTCGCTATAATGTCACGCAAGGGGGAAGATGCGATGACTTATCCGAACGACTATCTCAATTTGATCGCAAAGCGAAAAAGCACGGACTCTGTTTCCGCATGGGACGGGACCGAGCGGCGGGCAAACGCCCGGCATCGCACTCTCATTTCCCAAGACGCCCCGGCCACTTCACTGGACACCAAGGCGATCTTTCGCGAGATGATGGTTCACGAGATTAAGAACGGGACTCTATCGTCGTGGCGAAGAAAAAGGATCGTACGTTACGCCGCGAAGATGGGGCTCTCCGCGGTCGAGGCGGGGCAACTTGTCTCGCAGTGTCGCGGGCAGGCGATGCGTGAGCTTGATGCGCTCAAGGAGACCCCGACGCTTCGTGTACACATCCCGGAAACAGACGACAACTCCACGGCCAACCGCGTTGTGATTGCGGTGATCTTTGCGATACTGTTTAACGCCGGGATTCTGCTTCTTTTGACGTAAGCGAGCAGCGGAGATTAGTTCGAACGTGCTGTGTCGATGTTGACGACGCGATGGACGAGTCGCCTGTGAGCGTCTACCAGGTCACGGCAGACAAGTTCGATCCGCTGGTTGAGATCACGTCGCTCGCCGATGACTTGTCGAACCAACTTGCGAAGCTTGTGGTGGCGGACGGCGTGTTTGCGGCGAACGTCGTGCCCATAGAGAACGCGCTGGGACGAATCGAGAAGATCATCAATCCCGAATGGTTTCAGGAAAACGTCTCGAACACCGGCGCGTAACGCATCGACGACCTGCTTACTCTTTAGTCGTTCTGCCATCAAGATGACCGGACGCTGTGAGAGCGAGTTTAGCTGGTGGGCTAGATCAAGACCGCATTGGTCCTGAAGATCCCACTCGGCGATGACTAAATCGTGAGGTTCTAGCATTTCGACATCTAGACAAGTCTTTGCGTCGATGACGCATGTAATGTGCCCGTCGAATCTCGCTGAGAGACTCGAAACGAAAAGCTCGACCAACTCGGGATCGGGTTCGACGAGCATAATCTTGTAAGGTCTATCAGCCATCAGTTTCCATCAGCTCGACCGCGTGTCACACAATCGGACACGACTCCTTTCCGTCGGCGGAACGGCGTAGTGGGTTAAGTTATGGCGCTCGGACATGCGGTATCTGCGCGTGCGAGAAAGGAAAAAGGAAGGGAAAAACGCACCCGAGGGTGGGAGGGCTAGCTGTCGCGATTGGCGATTTTATTGCTGGGAAGCTCGACGACAACACTGGTACCGGCGTTTGGTGATGAATCGATCCGCCAGTTGCCCCCATTGATTTCGGCGAGTCGGTACGCGCGGGAAAGTCCCAATCCGCGACCTCGACCCGCAGCGCGATATGAGAAAAATGGGTCGATGGCGTGCTCCAAGACGCCGGGTGTCATCCCGCAACCTTCATCGCTCACAATGATTTGAACGGTCCCACGACTTGCCCCTGAAACAGACCGAAGTATTACGTCTCCACCATTTTCGGCGACGGCCATGACAGCGTTGGAGATTAAGTGATTCAACATCTCAATCAACTGCCCTGCATCTGCGTAGACCATTGCACCTGGATCGTGGAGCTCAACGCGAAATCGATCGCCGATGGCGGACGCATCGCCAGTCCAATGCTGACGTATCGCTTCGAACGCGGCGGCGACTGACTGCGCGATCGGGGTCGGACGTTCTGGTTTGGCGTAGCGCATCAGATCCATCACCATTTCCGACGCACGGCGCGTCTGGTCGATGATGGTTTGAAATGCCTGTTTCTGGTCAGGGTCGGTGACGCGGGCGTGCTCCATCTGCGCTCGACCGGAGATGACAGCCAAGGGGTTGTTTAGTTCGTGAGCGGCGCCCGCTGCCATTTCCGAAATCATAGATATTGAACGCATGCGCAACATCTCTGATTGTGCAGATCGAAGCTTGCGGTTCAGCTCGACGAGTTCCTCGGCGGTCCCTTCGGCGGACATACGACCTGCGGCTGCGCCCGCTGCCATTGCGATGGATGACGCTAGTGGGCGGCAGTCCTCGGCGGCGAAGCGATCGGCGCGTCCGTTTGAATCGTCCGTACAAAAAAGCAGACCACCGGTGACCGTCTCACTGACCAGCGCGACGGAAATCAGTCTATCGCTAGGCGGCACACCCACGATGTGTTGCCAAAGCTCGCCCTCTGCCTCGATGGCATCCCCGAGCTTACCGCTGCGAGAGCGTTCGCGCAGCGAGGTCTCGCGAAAGGCGGCGAAATCGCGTGAATCCACGACGTTCGCTTTGGAGGGCGGCGCACCGCGACGCGACGCGGCTACATAGATATTGGTCGATTGCTCGGACACAAACCAGCACATCGCTCCGTTTGGTGCCACCGTCTCGTTTGCGGCGGAGGCTGCTGCTTGGCAGACGTCGGATAGACGCGCGCCCTCGCCGAGATTCTGGGCGAATCGGTCGATCGCCTCAAAGAAAACCAGCTGAGACGCGAGTCGTTCGTTATTGGAAAAGAGTTCGGCATTGACTTGCCTAAGCTGTTGTTCCACAAGTTCGCTTGTGTTGGCTTCCTCTTCGGCGTCAATAGGCGCGTCAAGCCCAACCAACTCCAGCAGCGAAGACATACGCCTGGCGAGCGAGGACCCGATCGCCGTGAGGTCTTGGGCAGATAAACCTAGGTCTTCCGCGACGCCATTCGTTTCAGCGTCACCAATATACCCGGAATACCCAACGCCCTTCGCCCTGGCTAACCCGTCTGCGAGGTGTACGATCTTGACGAATTCGGGGGCGACGAGATTGCTAGGGAGCATCCCGATCCCTTGATGATGCAACCATGCGCACTCGACGACCGCCTTGGGCAGACCCCATCGCGAAGTGAGTCGCTTGCCCGCGATGGTATGATCCAGCCCGAACAGCTCCGTCTCTGCGTCACAGATACACCGGCGTGTTGACCGAACGGACTCGATCACGCGTCGATAGCTCTTGGGAAGACACGAGTCGAGCGCAATTTTTCCGATATCATGGAGCAACCCGCAAACGAAAGCGTCAGCAGGTTCGCATCTGACGTTTGCCTTCTCCGCGATCGCTTCAGCAAGACACGCGACGCCCAGGTTATGACGCCACAGTTCGCGACGGGTTTCCATCGCGGTCTCATCGCTATCGTCGTTGGCAAAAACACCGAAGAATTGCGTCGAAAGGACGGCGTTTCGAACCGCACGGAACCCGAGCAGGGAAACCGCCCGGGCGACCGTCATGTCATCGCTACGAGTGGCGAGGTCAGCGCGACGAACGAGCCGCAACATACCCGCGGTCAGCGCGGCGTCGGTCTCGATAATCTGGACAACATCGCGAGCGCAGCTCTCCTGGGACGACGTCACAGCCAGGAGTCGGGCGACGGTAATGGGGAGCGTCGGAAGTCGATCGATGTGACTGAGGATTAGCTCAGCGCGTTCTCGACCACCCAAAGCGCTAACGGGTTTCGGTTGTGTTGCGACGGTCATGCGGCGTTTAACAACTACGATCAATCTTCATCGACGCGAGCCGTGAGCAACTACGCGACCTTCACCAACTCGGCGATTCGATTGATTACGGCGTTAATGTCAAAGGGTTTTCGGATAAAGTCATCCGCACCCGCGGTCTTGAGCTCGGCCACCTCATCAGGATCAGCCACACCGCTTATGATTATGATCTGCATATGCTTGTAGTTCGGATTCGCGCGGATCGTTCTGCAAACGACATTCCCGTTGACGTCCGGTAACTTGAAATCGAGGAGCATGACGTCCGGTCGGAACTGCTCGGTCACGATCCCTGCGTCATACCCCGTCCGTGCCGACTTGACCTCGAACCGACCGTCGCGTTCGAGAAGGTCCGTGAACATCTCGATGATCGCGTCGTCGTCATCTACAACAAGCACGCGTTTCTTTCCCGTCTCAAGCTGATCCATCGGGATCTGGTTGGTCTTCATGAACGTGATCAACGCGTCTCGCGGGATACGCCTAAAGCGCGAGCCCGGTACGCGAAAGCCGTTCAATTTCCCGCTATCAAAACAGCGGATCACCGTCTGCTGACTTACTTTGCAGATCTGAGCGACTTCACCTGTCGTGAAAACTTGTTTTTCCTGCAACACATCCGCCATGACGTTCCCTCCAAACCTTCCATCCTAGAAGGCGCAATACACTTCAACTTTGTCCATACCCCCCATGTACCCTATACAGTACATATGCTATGGTCCCCCGTCAACGAAAATTTCCCACGTTTCCGCGATCTTTTTTTCGGACTCCTGTGGATTTCGTGAGAAATCAAAGGATTGAGGGCGGGGCGGAGGATCATCGCCAGGTCGGTTGGCGGGACGGGAGACCCTACTGGGGGAGGGCTGGCGGATCTGTGTCAGACCCAATTCCGCTAAAAAACTTGTTCGTCGGAGTATCTACGACCTCCTCAGAATCCACGTAGCGCCCGTCTTCAAACATCCGATATCCGAGATTGTAGGGCGTTGTGGTTTCTCCGTGACCGTCACAGAAAACAACGTTGGCCTTCCCGATGTGTCGCGGATCCAAGGCTGTGCGCGGGCTCCCTGCGTCACCGGTCCCTCGATCGGACGAATCCGTTAGACGAGGAGGGTCGAGCGCCCAACCGTGGTTCCCGAAGCTCGCGTCGTCGCTTCCGTCGTTTTCGTACGGTCGTCGATCGAATCTGGCGACTCCTGCCGCGGTCCCGAGACAATCGCCGCCTAGGACGGTCCCCGAGGTACTTCTGATGGCTGAAAGGTTGACGGGATAGTGGTGGAAGCGCCCGTTCGTCTTTCTCGCGTTTCCGAGAAATTGAAGGTTGTACCCATAAGCTGAATTCCGCTCATCGGTCCACTCGGGGACAACCGGACATGCATAGATTCTCGAATCGTAGTCTTGCCGGTCTGCATCGGTGAGAGGTTTATCGAAAGCGAACAAACCGACGTATGATCCCATCGCCGCGGCCCATCTCGGTCTGTATTTCAAACCGTTCCCGACATCATACCAGTTCGCAGGATTAGATTTTCCACCCGATATTTTCGCCAAGCGTCCCGCGACGACGACGTCATTGTTGTCATCAGCGTAAGCCGCCCACCCGTGACTAAGCTCGCGAAGATGGGAAAGACAAATTGCGCTCTTGGCCATCTCGCGGGCACGCGATAGTGACGGAAGCAGAACAGAAATGAGCAACGCGATGATCGCTATCACCACCAAGAGCTCGATGAGTGTGAACGCCGTCTTTGGTCTCGCCATTCCCTGATCCTCTAATCAAAATGTAGGAATTCCAGTCCGAATGCATAAGCATACAAACAATAGATCGGCCAACAACCGGGGTTTCTAAAGTATAAGTATGCCGATCGAGCGCCGCGGAGTTACACGATTTTACATACCTCGCAGCGGCAGGTGACTGGATGATTTCCGAGGTCATCGTAAAGATTTGTACGATAGGTGAATCCAGACGGCCGTGATGTCCGCCGGATTGACCCCGCTGATTCGCGACGCCTGACCGAGTGTGGCTGGACCAAGCGCAGCCAATTTCTCGCGGGCCTCGTTCCGTAGCCCGGACATTCCTGAGAAAATTGTGCCCTCTGGAATCCTCATCGACTCGAGCTTGCGGAACCGCGCGATCTGCCGAGCTTGGCGATCGATGTATCCGCTGTACTTCGCCTCGCGCAGCGCCTGGTCAAGATCGCTCGAACAAAACACCGTCTCCCCAGACGGATCGAGAATCGACGACAACTGCGTCGCATCCACCTCGGGCCGGCGCATCCATTCTATCGCGAGGGTACCATTGACCCGCGCTCTGGTTGCCAGTTTGTTAATCGCCGCAACCGCATCTAGTTTGCGCTCATACCGAGCCCACCTCGCGTCATCAACCAAGCCAAGGCGGCGTCCGATGGGTGTCAATCGCTGATCCGAATTGTCCGCCCGCAACTTTAGTCGATACTCCGCGCGCGACGTGAACATGCGATACGGTTCTGCCGGCGGACGGGTCACGAGATCATCGACCATCACGCCGATGTACGCCTCGTCGCGACCAAGTACGAACGGATCTTCGCCACGCATCGCCAGAACGGCGTTCACCCCCGCAACAAGCCCTTGGGAGGCAGCCTCTTCATAACCGCTCGTCCCGTTGATCTGCCCCGCGAGATA
>JAJDDZ010000261.1 GCA_029260025.1 Phycisphaerae bacterium
CCTGTCCGGCAATGAGCCACCGCGTTCACGATCGCCGCCCGTAAATCCTCCTCACGAGACATGTACACAATGGCGTCATGGATGTACACGGCATCGAATGCCCTTCCAACCTGCACATCTCTCATGTCGCCTAATATGTGCTCGCAGTCGGGATTCAGCTTGAGGGAAACCGTCAACATCTGTTCAGATTGATCGACCAAGGTGAGCTTGGCTCGCTTCTTGATGTGCGAGGCTGTGTTCCCGCCGCCGGAACCGAGTTCGAGGATTGTCTCGGGTGGCTTCTCGGAACCCTCTGTCAGAAGGCGCCAGACGCAATCTGCGTCAACGTCGTAGTCTTCGGGCTGGGACATAAGTGGCCACCAAGAGGCGAGCTCGTCGTACAGTTTGTAGTCAGGCATGTCAGGCTCCCAACTCAACCCCAATCTGTTCGGCCAGTTCAATAGCAGCTTCGTTGATGCTTGCACTTCGCACAACAAACCGCTCGCCGGTCTTCTCGTTGATTGTTTCGACGACATGATTGACTTCGTCGTCGCCGGCGGGTGATTCGACAAAGCCCGTGTTGCAGATGTCTTCGATTCTTGCTTTAGTGGTTGGGGTCCTTGGTCAGTTCGTTACCGATCCAGGAATGTGCGCAACTGCAGCAAGAAGAAGCTCACGAATCCCCTTGCGCTGAAAATCGACTTCAGAGCGGATCTCTACGTAACGCTTAGCCTTTCCATTCCCTCTGAGCAGTGAAAGCGGGTCCGAAAAGTGCGCCCCATGGATAAACGACAGACGTAGGCAGTCAACATGCGGTTCGATCATGCAGACGTTTCCACCGATCGCGCCGTACCGTTCGCCGTGCCTATAGTAGCACAGTGCCTTGAACTTAATGGCTTCGGTTACCTCTGGCACAGTCTCAAGAACGAACTCCCGCACGTCCAGGACCAGGTCACACAACTCAGCTGGACAGTCAACCAGTAACCGTGATATCTCTTCACTGCCTGCGTGTCGGTCAGCCACCGTCAGTTCGCTCCCAGCTTCCTAAATCTCTCCAACACAAACCTCGCCCGATACTCGATCGCCACATTCTAATCCCGCAGGCGGGGAGGTCCATGTCGGCAACCTCAATAGTGACGACATCGGCCTCGTTCGTTGAGAGGCATCCGTAAGCAGTCGACCGGGGAATATCCAGTCGGGTCGCGAGGCTGATATCGCCTGCCGAGCGAACTAGATCAAAGGCGATGGTCGCATCTCCACCGAGTTCGCGTTGTAGAAAGCATGGCCGAATATCGGCTACTGGTACGATCGCAGCAAGGTCGGCCGTTGCTGGATTCACCGGGTAGGTCTTAATTCGCGGATTCATCTGGGAGTGCGGAGGAACTTCGGGCAGAAAAGTCCATAATGTCGTGAAAAATAGTAGGGCGCATAAAAAGGGGGGGCCACAATCGACCCGCCCCTTGGACTTGAAGAAACTTGGACCGCACTACCGCCGCTCAGTCATCAGTGCTGCAAATACCTATTGGATCACATACGACGCTGCCAGGCGCGCCGTCTTGGCAGCAATCATCGTCCACAGAACACGGTTCGCTGATCCCCGCACAACACGGACCGACAAAAGCGATCTGAGCTCCAGCGAACTCCGCCTCGCACTCGTTCCCATACGTAACGCCGTCACAACCACAGACCGGAATGTAAACCGCAAGACAAGCACCCGGGATAGGCTTGCACGTACCGGCAAGATCGGCGAGCCCGCAAAGACCGTCATCAAACTTGCAAAACTCCCCGTCCGGGCACGGGACCCCGGCAATGCCACCGCACGTCCGCTCGCATTCCGCAACTGGCTCGCCGATGCACGGACCGCAAGGCTGCCTCGTGCAAGAGTCGAGCTCCTGTCTGTCGTTGATTGTGCACACGTCAGTGTCGTCACAAGCCACAATCAGAACCGAACCGCCACACAGCGGAATCGGCGATGATTCGCAGGACCCCTGCGGAGTACATGCGGACACAAAGCAGGGGTCAGACTCGTCACAGTCTTGGTCATTCGGAACGATGACGCACATGTCATTCTCCTCGTCGCAGACCTGCTCGCCACATTCGAGGAACTGCGGCGGGCAAGCACTCACCGCGACACAGCCCCGCGGCGAACACGACCCTATCCCGGTGCAAAAAAGCCCGTCTTCGCAGGCGGAATCATCCAGCGCATGGTCACAGCCGAGCTCTGGGTCGCAGCTATCAATCGTGCACGCGACACCGTCATCACAGTTGACGCCGCAACACAGATCAAGCGGCGGATCACCGCCAGAATCGACAATGTCATGCACGATGAGCGCTGGCTGTGAACCCATTCCCACGACCGACCGACCCGACCGGGCAACTCCTTGAGGACTACCAGCGAACGAAATCACCTTGCTGACGACGCCGAGCATCGCCGCATCTTCGCTACATGACGGTAAATCATAACCAGGCAGCCCAGCAGGTTCCCCAAAGGTGCGCGAGACTCTCACGCATTCGCCATCACAATCCGTATTCCAAACCCCATCAACCCGAGCCTTGCCCCGATCCGTTTGAAGGCTCTGAATCAAGAAGTGGTTCGGCGCATCGTATTCGCTAACCAGCGTCTGATCCCAGCATGTGATACATCGCTTTGTACCAGAGAAACGGCGCTCGTTCTCGTTCCATATGTCGAACTTCGCATCCGTCGTGATCGGACCGCGTGAGTTCCGCCGCAGGTCCGCACTCACCAGATGAAGCGTCAGATCCGTGTCGAGCGACACCGAACTCGCCCCCGAAGAGAGAGCGTCTGAACCCGACGCGTAGAAATCAACCAGGAGCATATCGAACGCTTCGTCGTACATAAACCCGTCAAGTCGAAGCGCTTCCTCCGAACCGCCGTCGTGAGGATTGCAACCCTCAGGCCCGTTCGCTTGGAACGACCAAGCGTTGTACTCCCAAGCGGTATGGTCACCGTAGTTAACAATCGTCGCCGAACCAGAAAGGTGATTCCAACGAATCCGATACCCATAACGATCAACAGCCCACGCATACACAAACCCGCGTAGCATCCGCCCACCATCAGCCGTCGGACGCCCCGGACCATCGCCGTTGCTTGGGTCTAGAATATCAAAAGGGGCAGCGCCGAGCGGAAGACCCGTCGAAGCCGACCAGTAAATGGGCTGATTCGCAGTTAGAACAACTTGAAGGTCGGAAAAGTTCCATCCCGGCTCACCATCGGCAACCATCTGCGGCGGATTCCCCGCAAACACAGCATCGCGCGGCTCATCGCCATTCACGAAGTAGAGTTGGACGGACACGTCTTCATCTTGATCGTTTGTCAGCGCCAAGAACGTATCTTGAATAAGCTCACCGTCGGCATCCCATCGGAGATCGACCTTTGAATAGATCAACAGGCTGCCCTTCTCTGTTACACTTCCTCTTGCGATCGGCTTCGCCAACGTCAGGACGGCGTGCGCCGCCGCATCCGACATCTGATCGAGTCCTTGGTCGCTTCTATTGTCGCTAGTGTCGCAAGCCAGGTGATAGCACGGGTCGTATTGCTCGCCCGCCGTTCCACCATAAACCAACGCCTGATCTGCGGTTTTGATGCCTTCAGCGCCGCCAAAAATTCCACCCGTACGAACCTGCTGCGCCTCGAACCAGAAAGCCGCGGTCCGACCGTTCGAGGGGATCAATTCGTATGGAAGTCCGGCGGCATCGTAGTACTCTTCGAGGGTCGTTTGAATTGGTTCACCGGTATCAAGAACGAATCTCACGAAATTCGGTGATCCCAACATCTCAAGCTCAAGATAATCGCTGATTCGCCCTGTTTCCTCAGGCGTCAACAACGAGAGGTAGTGAAAAGCTCCCAAGAGCCCGGCCTCCTCGGCACCCCACCAGGCAAACCGTACTTTATTCTGAATCTCAACGCCCGCTATCTGCCGTGCGATTTCCAAAGAAGTCGCGACGCCGGATCCGTTATCATTAATCCCGGGTCCCGCAAAGACCGAGTCAAGATGAGCCCCGACCATAACAATATTGCCGGGATCACCGTTTGCAGTTTCCGCCAGCACGTTGACCGTATTCACCGGAGCCCTGGAGACATTGGTCAGCATGCGCATCGTCAACCCAAGCGTCGTGGCCCACTCAACACCACGGTCGTACGTCGCGGAAACAACTGGGATTCCACCGCTAAACGGCTCGCCAAGCGTTCCAAAGAAGAGCCCCGTTCTCGCTGGCGTATTTCCCTGGTTGAAGATGATAACGCCAACGGCTCCGGCGGCCGCGGCATTCTCGGCCTTGAGGCTGAATGAGCAAGCGCCGCGTTGTAGGAGTGCGATATCCCCAACGGGGAATCCCGCAAAGTCCGCAGCCTCACAGCCACTCGTAGAGGCGTTGCCAAGTCCAAGGTCCAGGTCAACGGCGGTGACCGGTGCGGTTACGTCCCCTGCCTCTGAGTGGGTCATGACCTCAAAGTCGGTGCCGTCGACGTACGCAACGGCACTGGGCACGAGTTGCCCAAGTAGCGAAGGACCCAGTTTCTCAAAGCGGATGTAACTGAACGGTTGGAGAGTGACCGTGTATCCAGCGGCTTCGAGTTGCTGCCGCACGTACGCAACGGAAGCATCGTACCCCGGCGTCCCAGCGGCGCGCGTGCCGCCATTCGCGTCGGCGATGGATTGCAACTCTTGCTGGTGCGACAGAATGTTCGCGAGCGTGACCGCGTCTCTGAAAGCAGACGTCTCGACTTGCCCACGAGCGGCCGGTAACGACACGAGAATCACACCGAACAGAAATCCGATTTTACTGATAGCCTGAGCGCTTCTCATTCTTCCTCCTCCTTCGTTCATCACGGCGACTCCGAACACGTGGGGAAACTCCGCCGCAAGGTTACCATCTTAGCGTTTGGCGAAGGCACATACAAGCACAATCTGGCTGCGCCGGTTCCCACCCCAATTTGAGGGCGAATGGCGCGTTGCGACTGTAGAGCCGTTGCCAAGTGTCGGCGTGACCTAGTCCATTGGCCCCGTCCAGCAGTTCATGAAGTTTGCAAGATCAACGAAGTCAAGATCGCCATCACCGTCTACGTCGATTTCATCGCAGATCGGCCCACAGCGATCGATGTGTTCGTACCAGGGTGATTCGTTGCAGGGCGGTTCAGAACCAAAGCACCCATCGAGTGAATCGCAAGACTCATTGCCGTTGCAAAACGATCCATCGTGGCACAGGTCGTCAGTTGCGGTAAAGGTACAAGAATCATTTTCTTCGTCGCAGGTGTCAACGGTACACGATACGCCATCGTCGCAATCTACATTCTTCAAACAACCACGTTGGTACTCGTACGCACCCATGTCAACGAACGGTGGCGGACCGACGCCGGTGTCTGAACTTAGTGGGTCATCTTTAAAGCGAGGCAGGCCGTCGAGATCGAATGGGAGCGGTTCCGATGTGTTGCCATCATCCTCGAGGTCGAACTCGTCAACGGAGACAACTGCGTTGTTTGCGGCATCAATGCAAGGTGACCCCTGTTGAAGGCAGAAGTCATCGTCAAGTGTTCCCGGCACGCCGTCGCGGCCAACGGGATCAGTGAAAACGGGATCCGTACTGGTGTTGCCAGTACCTGCCCATAACTTGTCCCGCACGTTTGAGTAGCTCACTAGAGCACTTAACGGTCAGGTTTGGCGCATTGTGAATTTCAGTCGTATGTTTTCAAGCAGTCTAGCATGGAGGCTTGATATGAAAGCATACTCGATGGATCTTCGTCTGCGGGCACTACCTATGTGCGACGCTGGTCGTACGACACGCGAAGTGGCCCGCACGATTGATGTTAGTGAATCGTGGATTCGACTTATCAAACAACGTCGCCGTGAGGACCAGATGGTCGGTCCTCGACCATCCGGCGGTCGGCGTCACGGCCACTTTAAACCAGAGCATTTGCAACAGCTTGAGCGTTGGTTAAAGAAACACCCTGACGCAACACTTGAGTCGTTACTGGGTCATGTTGAGCAAGACCTGGGACTGAGTTGCAGCCTCATGGCAGTGTGTCGGGCTGTCAAAAAGATCGGGTGGTCGTTAAAAAAAAGACCCTTCGTGCGAGCGAACAAGATCGTCCGGACGTAGTTCGCAGGCGGCTGAATTTTGCCATTGCACGCCGCTTCGCCAACATGGACCAGTTCGTTTTCCTTGACGAATCCGGTGCAAAAACCAATATGACGCGATTGTATGGCCGCGCCCCGATCGGACAGCGTTGCTACTTTGCAGCCCCGCATGGTCATTGGAAAACAACGACCATGCTCAGCGCTATTCGTTCTACGGGCGTGATCCCTGAGGCCTCGATTGTTTTCGATGGTCCAACTGATGCGACCGTTTTTCTGAGCTATGTCGAACAATGCTTAGCGCCCGCGCTATCGCCAGGCGACATCGTGGTCATGGACAATCTGGCCAGCCACAAAGTTGCAGGCGTACGCGAAGCGATCGATGACGTTGGTGCCAGTGTTTGGCATCTGCCACCCTACAGTCCCGATTTGAATTCAATCGAAAAGATGCTGAGTAAAGTCAAGACATGGCTACGCCGCATCGCCGCGCGATCTGTCGAGGGATTAATCCAAGCCGTCGGCGACGCGCTGCGAGCCGTCGAGGCAAATGAATGCTTTGCCTACTTCAAAAGCTGCGGATACGCTAAACTTGACTCGCAGAAGCTAAGTCGTTGTAATCGCGACGGTTAGGTGGTGTTTGTTGCGTTCGCGCAAGGCGGCTCATAGTCGCTGTGTCGGGGGTTCGAGTCCCTCCAGGCCCAGTGTTGACGATCCAATTGTCAGCCCGAATTTGTGGTCACGAAGGCCGAGATCAGATCTCGGATTGAGTGTGCCGAACATCGGAGAGTCGCCTGCTGATGAAGAAGCAAGACGAGCGAGAGCAATCCAAACACGGTGACGATGGGGGAAAGGATCCGATGCCGCGTAACCTAAAGTTTCTAGGTGTTTCGGTGATGACCATATTCATCATCGTTAAGATTATCTTCAGGTTCATAGAGTCATCGCAGTGATCGAATCGAAAAAGGAAAGACACGGCGTCCCCCTCTGGGCATGGATCATCGCCATCGTTTCAATCGGCGGCATCCTCGCGATTCCAATCTGGATGTTCCTCGCAGCATCGACGACCGCTTTCGACCTGCCGTGACGAAACAGCCCCGTCGGGTGGGTCATCGATCCGACATTGGTAAAGACAATCGTTCCCAAGGCCTCAGAATAGAGGAGCAAGCATGTCATTACAGTATCTAATCGCGATCGCGATCGGTGCAGCCATCGCGGCCTTCACCGCAGGCGCCCTCTCGGTGTACATATCTGGCGAATCGTCGAATGCAGCCATCGGAGGTGCGGTCGGTGGCTCCGTTGGCGGGATGATCGCGGCACGACGATCGTCTAAGAAGGAATCGTAGGGTGGCCCTGCCTTCTGTTTATCAGTTCCTTAGGTTGGGTCATCAACAGGTTGGGTCATCAACCCAACAATCCGAAAAGGTATCGCAAATGACTAAAACGATCAGCCACCAAGAACCATCAACTAAACTCCAGAAGTTCGGCCCAAACGCGACGAATCCGCTCAGGCTCGAACGAAAGGCTGCACCCATTTACGGTTTTTCAGTCATACTACTGGCGCTGGCCAGTTGCGCGTCAGCGCCAGACCTCAGCGGCGTCATCAATTCCGGAGTCGTCTGCCAAACCGAGCCCGACTGCGCTCTCGGCCAGGCGTGCGACGGAGGATTCTGCACAACGTCTAACGATCCAGACATCCAATACCTCGCCGATTCCGACGGCATCATCGCACCAGTCGAAGAAGGCGGAACTGTCCCAGTTTACAGGGGGTTCCAAGGCGGCCAGCACACCTATCTCACCATCCGAGCCACCGGGTTCGAGTCGGAGTCCGCAGCGACCCTTGACGTGCAAATGGTCCTCGTCGAAGACGGATCGAACGCAATTGATCCGCAAACATTGGAAATCGTTTTCTCAGAAATCGAGCCAGGAGTAACAGAAGCAGCCGAAATCTTCGTCAGGACGACAGGCTTCGCATCCGGACAGTTGCACCGCAAAGACGCGATAGTGACGATCACCGTGACCGACGTCGTCGACCCTTCAATAACAGCCTCTGTCGAGCAAACGGTCTTTCTCTTCGAGTCCGGTCTACCGTAGGTCGCGCCATTGAAGCAATGCAAATCGCACTCACCCGATCGCCGGTGCAAGATTCGCAGGCGTGGGTTATCAACCCACCAGATCCAGACCGGCGGCTAGCTCGCAATGCAAAAACCACCCTCCCGACCCCTTAGCCACCCGATCGCTTAAGAAATCTTCTTAACCGACCACGCGCCAAGTTATTACCCTAGAAAGGATCGCGCAAGACCCAGGCGCGGACGAATCAGAGAAGAGAGATGGACGCAGCAAGAAGTAAAAAACGACAAACAAACCCATTGTCGCCCCTCAACGCACTCGATCGACGATTCACCTTGGAACAAACCCATCTCAAACCCAATGCCAACCCAGATCACGCCGATCCAACGCACCTCATTGCCGAAACGATATGGGAAAAGCAGGTCCCCGGACCAATGATCCCCCGCCGCCAAGAAAATCGCCCCCATCCATTAATTCGTAACACCGATGCAAGTAGCACTTGCCCAACACGCCGAAACCTTATCGGTCCTGGCACGAAACGTGCTATATCATCCTTCCGTGGAGCATCTGTGCGCGCGAGTTTTCGCCGATCATGGATGTACGCGGGTGTATCCGCGCAGGTCGGTACAACGGGAGTCGAGACATGTCAGCATTGCACGATAAACTAGCGTCGAAAATCCCAGCCATGCGAGACCGCGCCAAGGAAATCGTCTCAAAATATGGAAGCGAGGTCATCTCAGAGGTCACCGTCGCCCAAGCTTTCGGCGGCATGCGAGGCGTGAAATCCATGGTCTGCGAAACCTCCGTCGTGGATGCCCAAGAGGGACTCATTATTCGCGGTAGACCCATCGCCGACCTCGCCGACAGACTTCCAGAGGAAATCTTTTTTCTCCTCTGCACAGGCGACCTCCCAAACGAGATGGAGCTTCAATCACTGCAGGCGGAGTTAGGTGACCGGCGCGAGGTTCCCGAGTACGTCTGGGATGTCCTCCGCACGCTCCCCAAAGACACCCATCCGATGCAAATGTTTACCACCGCGATTCTCGTTCTCGAACGCGATTCGATCTTCCACAAAAGATACGCCGAGGGAATGACCAAGCAGGAGCATTGGGAACCAGCCTTGGAAGACGCTCTGAATCTCATCGCAAAGTTGCCAGCACTAGCAGCCGCCGTGTATCGCATCCGTTTTGAAAAGGGCGACCTCATTGCGCCGGACGCGACGCTCGACTGGGGCGCAAGCTACGCCCAGATGCTCGGGATCCCTGATCCATCCGGCAAATTCGCCAACCTGATGCGACTCTACATGACGCTTCACTCCGACCACGAAGCTGGAAACGTTAGTGCCAATACATGTCACGTCGTAGGGTCGTCGCTGGCTGATCCGTACTACGCAGTCTCTGCAGGTCTAGGCGGTCTCGCCGGTCCGTTGCACGGACTCGCCAATCAGGAATGCTTGCGATTTGTGAAGGGCGTTCAAGATAGATTCAGCGGCGTCCCCACAGAGCAGCAGCTAACCGAGTATGTTTGGGAGCTGCTCAAAAGCGGACGCGTCGTCCCAGGATATGGCCACGCAGTCCTCCGCGTTACAGACCCAAGGTTTACGGCGTTCCACGCATTCGGAAAACGCTTCTGCGCCGACGACCCACTCTTCACCATCGTCGATATGGGCTTCCGGTTGATCCCAGATATTCTCATCAAGCATGGGAAGGCGAAGAGCCCGTATCCAAACGTCGACGCCGGCACAGGAGCACTCGTCCACCATTTCGGAATCACCGAGTCAAACTACTACACGGTTCTGTTCGGAGTCTCGCGATCGCTGGGTATGTTGTCGCAGCTCATTCTAAACCGCGCCCTCGGAACCGCTATCACAAGGCCCAAGTCCGTCTCGATGGACTGGATCGAAAAAAAGGTGGGCGCCAAGGCACACCCACCCGTATCCTCGCCGGCCTGAATTCGTCGCCTAGGGTGAGTCGCCCGGAGGTTCGCCAGGCGTCGGCCGACGATCTAACTCGTCCGCATCGTTTCCGCCAGGGCGATTTTCGCCGCGCAGCCTCGGCGGTTTGTTTTCAAGAAGATGCTTCGAGCGCTGCCGGATCATTTCGTCGCGAACTTCCTCCTGCCCAGTCAGTCGATCCTTCAATTCGACAAGACGCGATTCCAGAGACGTGATTTCCTGTGCTCTTCGTTGAAGTTGCACGTCGAACGCCTTCCCAACCAGCTCACGAATCTCGACACGAAGTTTCTCTTTCTCAACCGGGTCTTGCGATTTATGAAACTGATGAGCAGCATGTCGAATCCGCATATCAAGTTGCCGCTCACGAATCATCAGCGACCCCATCTGCGGATCGTGCTGATAGACCCGCATCATGTGAACGATGTCTGGAAGAATGCGCCGCATCCGTTTTCGAAATCCGTCCGCGTTCTTCTCGCGAAGTCGACTCATCTCCACCCACATTCGGGGAAAATGCTCTTCGACGAACTTCAGAAGTTCCTGCCGTCGCTTCTGCGGTACGTCCTTCCAAGAACGCTC
The DNA here is from genome assembly GCA_029260025.1 of Phycisphaerae bacterium. Classification (GTDB taxonomy): domain Bacteria; phylum Planctomycetota; class Phycisphaerae; order UBA1845; family UBA1845; genus JAJRUK01. Next base: position 10,669 of record JAJDDZ010000261.1, read on the forward strand.
GCCGTCAGGTCCACCGCCGGGCCGATCACCCGGCCTGCCACCAGGACGATCAAACCCCGGTTGTTGTCCTCGCTGTGCGCCGTCTCGCTGCGGTCGATTCGGACCGCGCTCGCGAAACTGAGCGATCGCACTCGGCGGCGCAGCAATCGAAACGCCCACCGCGATCGCCGCAGCAAGCATCACCTTTCTCGTAAACTTTTCAGGGGAGAATTTCATTGTCACTACTCCTGCCAGCCCGACGATCCCAAAGGATTCGTACTAACCGTCTGTCGCAACGCCATCAGCCTCAGCTTCGAACCACCCGTCCGAATCATCGCTACCCCATTCAACCGACCCAGACCCTGACGCCGACGCGTACGAATCAAGCTCATCCGACAACTTTTCAAACGATGTATCCCAATCGTCGCCTTCGTATTGTTCAAACGCGACAACATAAGACGCCTCAATATTCTCAGTGACTTCGACAACGGAAGTCGCCGGTCCAAAAAGGTCTCCGAA
>JAJDDZ010000262.1 GCA_029260025.1 Phycisphaerae bacterium
GCAAGTTATGAGGCCAGGCCATTTGGTTGCCGCAGCGCGATGCCGATGGCTCAGGCCATCCGGCTTTGCCCAGACGCAGTCATTGTGCACCCGCGCATCGCGAGCTACGTCGAGGCGTCCCAGGAGTTACATGCGGTGTTCCGACGCTTCACTCCCTTGATCGAACCGCTCTCGCTGGACGAGGCGTTTCTTGATGTAACTGGGTCAACGCGGCTTCTCGGATCGCCTGAGGTTATGGCGAAGGAGTTGAAAAACCAAGTCTATCAAGCGACTAGCTTGACGGCATCGGTCGGAGTCGGCCCCAATAAGTTCATCGCGAAACTTGCCAGTAGTTCAAAAAAGCCAGATGGGATCGTCGTCGTGACCCCGGATGACATTCGAGGGTTTCTAATGCCCCTCCCGATCGGCAGGCTCTGGGGAGTCGGCAAGGCGACCCTTCCAAAGCTCGAGAAACTCGACATCGCGACTTTCGGAGACGCTCTACGGCTTTCAGTGGAAGATTGGGTCGCGGCACTCGGTGAGCAGGGAGCGAGGTTCTACGAGCTTGTGCGTGGTATCGACGACCGCCGCGTCATCCCGGACCGTGAGGCCAAAAGCATCAGCCAGGAGGTCACATTCCCCATCGACGTATGCGATCATCACCACCTGAGATCGGTCGTCCTCGATCAGGTCGATCACGTCACCCTTCGACTACGACAAGAAGGTCTGACGGCACGCTCCGTCAGTTTAAAAATCCGCAGCGACGAATTCACTACAATCACGCGCCAAGCGACCATGAGGAGCCCGACCGATGTGACCGAGCAGGTGTGGCAGCTGGTCGTGGGGCTCTTCGACAAATGGAGAATGCAGTGCCCGCGCCCGGTCCGCCTGATCGGTGTTACCGTTTCCCAATTGACCTCCTGCGGTCACCGACAGCTAGAGATGTTCAGCGAGAAGACCGACTCCCAACGGTCGTTAGATCTGGCGATGGACACGATTCGGGATCGGTACGGGAACTCGGCAATACGGCGCGCGGAAAAACTCGATTCACCAGAATTGTGAACGAGAACCGTCGTCGAGCTTGTCCGGGACAGCCAGAACCGGGGCGCGGGACACGGTTTCGGCGCGCAGTAGCCAGACCTGGTTTCCGATTCTTTCCGCTTTTCTTGCATGGCAACGATGGCAGCATGCAGCCGCCCGTCGCGTCGTTTGCTTCTGCCGCCAGCCGAGCTAACAACTCGGCTGGCGCACAATCGACGCCAGCGGCGTGTTTTTCGAGGATCGCAGGCAGGTGCGGACCGATCGGCGAGGCCTCGACGACATCACGGTCCGCCTGTTCACAAGTATCGCTGTGAACCTTCAAAAAGGCGCCTGCGTCCCAAGGCAGCGCCGGTTCGCACGCCACGAGCCAGCGAGCACAGTCTGCCATCCTCGGTCAGCTACGAGGCGCCACCCGTCGTCGTCTATGTTAATCGTCCGCCAGTTCTCATCGCAAAGATCGGGGTAGAGGATTTCGTTTTCGTTGCGACTCCCCTCGCCACTTCGCATTGAGCCCTCAAAGATGGCCTTACCGGAAAGGACTCCGATAGCATCATTTAGCGCCTGTCCGTTTGGCGCGCGGCCATGTCGTTGAAGTATGTTTGCGATAACAATCAGAGACTAGCCGCTGCTCAGTTCAAAATATCCACGATGATTCGGAATCTTCACTGAACCATATTGCACGAAGTCATTGTCGTGTCATATTCAACACCTGCCGCCCGCCTGTTGATCCGATCAAGAGTACCAAACAGTGGACATCGGCACGCTTGCAATTCCAACGGTTCCATGTTGGATGGAAATACGGCGACCGCCCGATGTATTTCAAGAAACACCGGACGGTCGCTATGCGTTAGAATAAAGGGCCTCACGGGCTACTCTGTTGCGTTTGCTTGTTGGGCCTTCGCCGGACGCGAACCGGGATCGACGTAGTTCGTTACTCCGTGTGAGTGCCATTGCTTTCCGTTGAACGTGACAGCGGTGGCTGACGATTTGTAGAAGTCGAGCTTGGCGAGAACGGGACTTAGCTTGCCGAGAATTCCCAGTAGCTTAGTCGCGAGCTGTTTGACTTCGGGATCGGGGATCGACGCGACAGCCATTCCGCCGGTCAGTGCCATCATTCCGACGCCGGTTGCGAGGTTCTTGCCGAAGTTGCGTTCGTCCACAAATGAGACGGAACGAAAATCGCCTTTTGGGATGAGACCTTCGGCCATAAACGTTTCGTTTTTTCGAATGCCAGGGTGGTCGCCGCGCGCTGTTTCTAGGCACGTCGCGACTGCGTCGGCGGATGTGCCGATGATCAAATGCCCGTCGGCGGCGCCGCAGACCAATGGGTTCATCGCGATCATCACATTTTGGAAGCCAGGCAGCCGGCCGTCTGTCGCCGGTGAAACCTGGGGAGCGAACGCACCCAACATGGGGTTGTGCTTTGCGAGGTCTTGCATCCCGCTTGCGATACTGGCCAGTGCCGCGTTTAGTTTAGCATTTGCTGTTTCGGTGTCGTTGACCCGCAGCATGAAGACCGTTGCTACCCCCATGGGCTGAGGAATGGTGACGGTTACGGAGTCTCCTTGAACCCAGCTGAGCAGGTCCTTGCGCACGTTGAAGTTTTTTTCCTCTTGAATTCCTTCCCACTTTGCAAGGGCTGTTGCGCCCTCAGGCCCGAAATCGCGGACGGAGTCTTCCAAGAACTTGTAAAGCGCGAGTAGATCGATACCCCCGCTTACCGAGAAAGATGTCGCCTCCTTGGGGATGAATCGGTCGAAGTCTTGAACGGGTGGGCGTTTTCCGAATACCGGATAGAACGGGTTCTGGGATGCGCCGGGGACAAGGGCGATGATCTCTTCGCTGTGGACTGAATGTCCTTCGGTGTACGACACGGTTGCGACATAATCGAACATGCCGGGGATGCCCATCGCGCGGTCAACGAGGCGGCGGATGCGTTGGACCTTCGCGCTTGCATCGGGGTTTTGTGTGACGAGTTTCTTCGCTTTCGCAAGGATCGCCTTGTATTGAGTGGTATTGCGTAGCGAGTCGAGGTCGTCGTCGCTTTGGATTTTTCCGGGCGCGTGGAAGCCAGCGTCGACCGCTTTGTCTAGCCAATCCAGGGCCTTCTCGTTCTCGCCGACAAGTGCGCTAAAGCACGCAAGGTTGTATAGCAGACGGCTGTCGGTGGGATCGATCTCGTACGCCTTTCGGATTAGATCGAGCGCTTCTTGGTAGTCCTTTTCGCCGTAGGCTTTGTTGGCTTCACCGGCGATGGCGTTGGCTTCTTCGTTTTTGTATGCGTTCTTGACGTCATCGCTCGACTTCGCGTCGTTTTCGACTTGGGTGAGAATGAACTGAGCAAGACCATTCAACGGTTTGAGAAGCGCTTGGGCGTCGAAGAAAGTCTGCTCGTCTTCAGCTTGCGGAAGATTCGCGAAGGCTTTTTTGAACCGTGGGGTGGCGTTGATCGATTTATTCGTGCTCCTTCCCGCAAGGAGGGCTAGCGATTCTTCTAGCAACTCGTCGCCCATACCAATAGCGATGACGTCGTCTTGAACGGCAATTGTAATCGAGACCGGTATTTTCTTTCCGTGTTGGCCCGCAGCCCGAAGTGAGACGATCCTCGCGTCGTGAAGCGTTGATGGAGTAACGGCGAGGATTTCTTTTTTCGCGGCGGTGTTAATTTCTTCGGCTGCCGTCCGGAGCAGGGCGGCTAGGGCTTGGAAGTTCTTCTCCGCACCGTCGGAGCTACCCCTGGCGAGGAAAACCATATCGGGCATCATCATCATACCGCTGCCGATCGTCTTCGGCGGTCCCATTCGCTCGGCGAACGCGGTTTCGACCTGGCCCATTCCGCACCAGTCGATGTCGCCGATCAACTCAGCGAAACGAGTCTTGAGGCGATCTACGTTTTCTTGCTGGTCTTCAGATAACTGAGAAACAGCCAGTTCCATTAGGTCGGTGATGATTCCGCTTTCGCTTAGCGCATCAGTGACATCCGTCATGTAGTCGGTGAGAAATTCCCGCTCGGGGTTGTGACGGCCAGCGACGCAGAGAAACACGTCGGCGGGCACGGCGGAGAGCAGGGTTTGGGCTTCCTGTTGCGGTTTCGCCGACGCATGAGGCGTTAAGCTGAAGAGTGATAAAACAAGAGCGAAGCCGACGAGACCGTGGCAGGTAGTTCGATACATATTTTCTCCTTCTGGCATAGGTGTGTGACGCGCGAACTTGGTTACGGTAGTTGCATGCGGCCGTGTCCCGAGTTGCTTTACTATTCTAAAGCTTAGCGTAACAAAGGAATCTTGCTGTCGGATGGTGTATTCTTGCACAGTTTTTTACATAAAGCGCGCGTTCTCGGGTTGTTTCGTACGGACTTGTAATGAATTGGATCCAGTATCGTTCTGTCCCATGGTTTTTCAAGAGTAGGATGCTCTTCGGTGTTCGCCACGAGGCGATTGGCATGCACACTCATGGACATCGATACTTGATACCTCAGCGCGTCAAAACCCCTGAATTATTCGCCACAGAACAACCCGCGGTAGTAGTCGTTGTTGAACTCGACGCTTCTCCTCCTCCTACCAACCGTGCTTCACGTTCTTATTTAAGAACCGCCGGATGTGTTCGGCGATGACCATTCCGTCCTCCTCGAGCGCGAAGTGACCAGTGTCGAGCAGGTGAAGCTCGAGGTTCTTCAGGTCGCGTTTGTATGGATGGGCACCGTCAGCAGGAAAGATCTCATCATTCTTGCCCCAGACCACGAGTGTCGGCGGCTGATGCTCTCGGAAGTACGCTTGCCACTTGGGATACTGAGGTGGATTGCTGCCGTAGTCATAGAACATCTGGAGCTGGATTTCTTGATTCCCAGGACGATCGAGTAGCCGTTGATCGACGTGCCAATTGTCAGGGCTGACCGTCAGTTGGTTTCGGGCGCCGTTCGTGTATTGCCACTGGGTCGCTCCCATGGTCAATAGGAACCGGAGCGCTTCCTCATTCGCCATTGACGGCTTCTTGTGGGCGGCTCTGACGTTCTTCCCCCAATCATTGTCAAGCCCCTGGTCGAAGGCTGTTCGGCTCTCCCAATAGGCTCGGATCGGGTCCCAGAAGTTGTTGTCGATTCCCTCATCATATGCGTTGCCATTTTGCACGATCAGAGCTTGCACACGTTCAGGGTGCTTGACCGCGAGCCGAAACCCAACGGGAGCGCCGTAGTCCATGACATTCAAGCTGTATCGCTTCAGCTCGAGTTTCTACGTAAACTTCTCGATGATCTCAGCGAACCGATCAAAACTGTATTCAAATTCCCCGATCGCAGGCATAGAACTATTCCCGTAACCAGGATAGTCGGGAGCGACCATGTGGAAACGATCGGACAGCGCCGGAATCAAGTTCCTGAACATGTGCGAGAAAGTCGGAAAACCGTGCAACAGCAGGATTGTCGGAGCGTCCTTCGGGCCCGCTTCACGGTAAAAAATGTCCAAGCCGTCGATCTGAACAGTCTTGTGCATCGTTTGTGTCTCAGATCGCGAACGACTCGCCGTAAATTGCGCGTCTGATTCCAACGGCATCGTGCCCATGAAGATTCCGACCACCAGTGTTTTTTTAACGATATTCATGTCTTGTCTCCCTTGGTTATTCTAGATTGTATTTGGATTCGAAACGCTACGCGGCTCCGCGTAGTAAGAGGCAGGAAGCGTATTCCTAGCCATTGGCGATAGCTTGTCCGACCTCGTCGTTGCACATGGCCTGATCGTTGAGGATCCAGGCGCCTACAAATTCTTTTCCTCCAGAGAAGCTATGCCCCTTCGGCAAGATTTGGACATTGGCGGAAACGTATGGGGTCATGACCGAGTTCTCGATGAGCTGATGCAAATCGAGCTTCGACCTAGTTTGCCACCGCGCCGCATCCTTCACTTTACTGAGCGGAAGGACGCCTTCCGTGACTGTCAGCGTAAGAGGCATCTCTTTTCTCCCTTTTGTTGGTCGTTCGCCGTTATCGTTTCGTTCTTGTGTGCCCGCGGCGTTTTGACGAGCCGAAATGCCAGTGCAAGGCAGTAGAATCCATGAAGGACTATCCGCAGGCGCAGGCGGGCTTGGTGTCCGACAGCTCCACTTCTGGAAAGTCCACTTCCGTCTCGGCCACATGATTGAAGTAGTTGGAAAATGTGTTGAGCGCAACGACGCCGACGATCTCCGCCAATTCCGCGTCGCTTACTTCCGAGGCCCGAAGGATTGCAATGTCGTCATCGCTCACCCATCCACGCTCTGAAACCAACCTGCGGGCAAATCTCAAGACCGCCTCAGTCTTGCGATTGCGTGACCCACCGCGACGACTGTCAGCGATTTCCTCTTCGCCGAGCCCCAACATCTTCCCCAACGCGGAATGCGCCGAAAGGCAATACTGGCAACCGTCCAGCTCAGCAACCGTCAGGGCGATCTGCTCTCGTACTTTGGGCGGTAGGATTCCCGTCCCAAGGGCGCTGCTAAATCCGAGGTAAGCTTCGAGCACCGCCGGCGAGTTCGCCATCGTTCGCATGATGTTGGGTTGGTCTGCCACTGTCGTTGGCGGATGATCACGAGCGTCCCTGCGGTCATCGTCAGCAGCAGCATCGCCGCAATGCCCCATTCGCTCACAGTAGGAATACCAACAGCAAGAACGCAGCTACCGCTACCGTTGCAAACGCCAGGACTCCCGTCCAGATCGCAAGGCAGACCTGTAGCTGCATCGATGCCGGGCAGGCAGGCTCCTGCGTTGCAGGTTTCCGATCCGTTGCAGACCAAAGTGTCATCACATTGGCAATCGAAGACGCAGGTGAGGGATGGCGTTTGGAGTCGTGGATAGTCGTTGCCTTCGTCGATGCTCCAGGTACTTGTGAAGTCCCAAGGAGGATCAAATGTAGACTGCATTTGCATTTCCGTAGTAGTCCTTCCAACTCCGCCAGCACTTACTGCAAAGCCCGTCGTATTTACATCCCAAAATGATGCTGTAACTGTTGATGGGCCACCATCGGCAAATGCGATTAGACCGCCTCCAAAGCCACTAGTATCAGAAACCGATCCAGCACCGTAGCAATACTCAACTAACGAATTGTTCGTATATCCCGCAAGAGACGCGCCAACGAAAACAGTCGCGGTAACCGTAGAAGTTGAAAATGAGTTTCGTAAAGTAGAATCTAATAATTGTCCTGCTAAACCACCTACGCCATTTTCTCCGTTCACCTGACCTTCCGATTTACTTATTAGAATTGTTCCAGTATTATTTGTTCCAACCAAGGTCCCAACAAAACCTAATCCTGAAACCGTGCAATTAGCGGACGAGCCTTCTAGTAAACCTCTAAGCTGCCCGACAAGACATCCAACATTTTGGCTTCCACTCACTGCCCCAGCAGTAAGCGAAATATTTCTCAATATACTGGTGTTATCTGCGCTACCAAAGAGACCAACACTGTCGGTTGACGGAAAACTGATTGCCAGTCCTGAAATTTCATTAGAACTTCCGTCATACACGCCCGTAAACTTGGATGGCTCACTCCCAATCGGAGTAAAATTCCCAAACCCACTCATATCCAAATCAGCGGTCTGAATGAAGTGCGACGAAAGATGGTTGCGGACATTATCCAAATGAGCAGGCAAGCAAACCTGATACGGATCTCCAGGCGATCCATCACCACCAGCAAAACCAGAAGCTTGTGTCACGCAAGGGCATTGAGCCAATACAGGAGATACGATTGCAATGGTAGCGACCACTGCCACGAGGATAAACGGATAGTGCCGACAGCCCATGAAATCGCTCCTTGCCCGATGTAGCCTTCTCAATCCCAGAACAGGATCGGCTGAAATGCTGATCCCCTCCGCCCAGAAATCGCTTAAGATCGTAGCAGATTCCGAAGTGAAATTGAAATCAAACCCGAATTCGTGCTCTATCGGTAGAAGAAATCCATCGAGCGATCCCATAAATCAGCCCGATGACGGTACCAGTGATGATGTTGGAGCCGTGGATCTGATGAAGTGCCACGACAAACGACCAGAGGGTCGCCAAATCACTCATTCGGGTCAGTATGGACATTCCATGATCCCTCTCAGCCAAAAACTGGTCGATTTATTCACCAGAATTTTTCAACGTCCATCGACTCAGACTAAGGCAATCAAGGCAATTCCTGCACAGATGGCTCTCCGATCGTGATGGCTCACGGCCTCACTCATTCTGGGAGGTAACGAAAAGCGTTGTAGACGCCTCTGGCGGTGGTCAGTCGAAGCACTTCACAGTTTCTCGGACATGAACAAGAGTGACCCAATCGGAATGTCACACCCACCACGAGAGCCACGAAAGTACGACTCAAAGTACCATCGTGCAACAACACTCCCAGCCCAAGTGCGATTGCCGAACAGTAATCTGGGATGCGTATCCTGCCACCCCCTATACGCGAGCAAGATGAAGCTCCTGACGGTCACGACAAACGCATCGAAGCCATGTTTCACATGCCATGCGATGGACTAACCTGATGGCTATGGCGTATCGTCGCCTAGAAATTGCTCCCGCGAAGACCATCGAGAATCTCATCTTGGATAGCGTCAACTCCCGAATC
>JAJDDZ010000263.1 GCA_029260025.1 Phycisphaerae bacterium
TTCGAACATGTTGGACGCGGGGATCCGCCCGGCGATCTGCCAGCGAAGCCATAGCCCAAACGTCAACAGCGCGAACCCTGCAACCAATCCCAAGAGCGCGACCATATCAAACCAACGTTTGCGCACGAACAGTGCAATTCCTGCGAGTGCAGCCCCAACAAGCATGACCTGCCAAGCTGTACCAAACGGCTGAAGGGCGTTGTAATGTAGTTCTGTCGCGATGGCTTCGCTTGTGGGTCGATGGGCGGCAGGTAGCAATCTTGTCGCAGCCGCAAGCTGTGTTGACGCCTGAACAAACGCGGTATTCTCACCAGCAAGAAATGCATGCTTCAGGTTATTCCAAGCTTCACGAACCTCCCCGGCGTTATTGTCACCGGCCGAGGCTGGACCGATGGGTTTCCATGCGCCATTTGGATCTGTTGCGTCGGGGATGAGTCGAATCACCCCGCCGCGAAAAACTTGTTGGAGCTTGATGAGCCGCCCGTTAATGTCGGAGACCTTGGCTTCGAGGGGGTTGAGCTTTTGCCCTTTCTCCACCTGCGAAAGAGCATCGATCTTGGCGCGAAGCGGGCCATGGTTGACAAGTTCGGTAAACGAGAAAACAGTTTTATCCGCGGGCAACGAAAGTTCGCCACGCAACTCAGGATTGCGGATAGAAATGAGCGGTTGATTTTGCCAGGTTCTCACGTCGAAGGTCCAAGCGAGCAGCATCGCGACCGAATCTACGCCGGCGAAAGACTCATCGCCGGTAACTCCGTCTACGATATCGCGGGCGAGGGTATCCAGTGGTGGCCAGCGTCCGTCGTGCTGGACGATTTGTGCGCGGATTGCGGTCATGTCGAGCGAGTCATTGATCGGTAGCGTCTGAGCTTGAGTCATTCCGGTCGCGATCATGACAAACAGGCCAGCAACCACCGAATTCATGCGTGATATCGCCCTAGAGCGAGATACGCCATTTGTTAAACCTGTACATGCCACACTGTCGCCGCGCAACCCTCGCAGGGTTTCGCCCTTCGGATCGTCGATGCATCGTTCACCGGCCACCGGAATCAAATTGATCTGTCGGTCCTTACGATTGCTGCGCGAGAAAAAAATTGAATCACCCTGCACCATGCCTCGTCGTTCGCGCATCTTGCTGACCATGACCCAAACCATCCCGATCATCAATGCGATATAGCCAGCGAAAACGATCGGCAGACCTGGATCTTTCGCAACGCTTAAAATACTCATCGCTTTTGAATCGGAGAGCTGGTAGCTCGATTGGTAAAGTGTGAACCCCTCGAAGCTCGTCGGGTGATTCATGCTGATCACACGGTTTTGTGTGCGACCCGTGCTATCCGTAATCGTGATCTGACTTTCAAACGAACGTGGCCTCATCCCACCTGGATAGTAGCCAACCGTGAACTTGGTTAGCGCGACTTCAAAACCAAGATCGACGGTGCGCTCGCCGTAGAGCAGTTCGTAACGATTTCCATCGAGCGAGAACGGCTTGGGGCGGTTCTTTAGGAGCCAAATCTCATCGGTCGTGATTCCGTCCGAGAGCGCGACTCGGATCGCGGGCGATCTACTCTTGCGAATCGACTCAACCGCTTCGAAAGCTTGGCTTCTGAATGCGTTACTCATACTCTGGAGAACCGCCAGGCTCTTTTGGTCTGTCGGGGACCCGATGGGCTGTCCGATCTGAATTGACTGGGGGTCGGATGAGGCAAAGCGTAAGAATAGCTCGCCGTCTGGGGTCGAAAAAATCTGGACCGGGGGAGCGTTGTCTATCGCCGCCATCGCACCGCCCGCAAACAGAAACGTTACTTTCATATCCTTCACGGTTGACTCCCCGTGCATCGATTGAAAGTCCGGGAACTTGGCGAATGCGGTTCGTTCTTGCGTTCCATCAGGCGTCATCACTTCCAATCGAACAGCGGGGTTCTTGGGTTCGGAGGATGCGTTCGCGAGTTTGTTGCTTTCACCGACAATGGCATGAGGTAGGTATTCCACGACGCGAATGCTGTAGGGTGAATCTCCGATCGAGACGAACCTCGATAAACATTCTTCAACTGGAAGCGTGACTTCGCTGCCGCCGAATGCGATCTGGAGATCACCAATTGGCGTCGACTCGCTCATGCGTTTCGTTGCGAGATGGTCGTCAAGCTCCTCTGCGCTGGCGAGACGTGTGTAACGAACTCTTGTCCCGTCAATCTCCACATCGCGCCCGGCAAACACCCAGATAGGATCGGGGTCGTCGGCAGTACCGAACGAGACCTGTATCGCCGGTCGACCACGTCGCGAGTCTGCCACGACACGTGTGACGGGAATTGCGTCGGGCAAATATTCTTTGACTTCGACGGTCGCTCTGTCGAGCGTCGCGACCTTTCCGTTCAGGTCAGACGCAGACTTCAAACCGCCAAACGGCTTCTCGTCCAGCACTTCGACAGCCGTGCGTCCGGTCGCGGCGTCCGCAATGGTCAACGTTTCGGTAGGAATGCGAAATTGACTCGCGGATTCGCCTTCTACAATCGCGAGCTGTCCATCGAGACCGACAAACTTGGTTACCAAGGCGCCGACAAGTAGAAGTATTAGCGAGAGATGCGTTATCACGAAGCCGAACTTGGCCCGCGGAACGGGTAAGCGTATGGCAACGGCGGCGAGCATGTTCAGGCAAAGCAAACTCAGCAGACCGATGAACCAGCTTGATCGATAGAACAAATAAAGCGCTTGCTCCGTCCCTCTCATCGACTCGTAAACCGTTGCGCAAGCGAGTGCGACGAGAAGCAAAACGAGGATAACCGCTCCCAGATAGAGCGATGCGAAAAAGCGAAGGGGTGCGAACGTCGGAGGTGTCGTGTTGGTTTGCATGATATCAGTCTCTCGCCAGATTCTAGCTAATTCGGAGTAATCAGGGGGCTCAGTCCGACGGCGTCTGTGTCGGTCGAACTAGGCGAGCCAGCGGCCACTGGGCCCGCACCCTGAGGGGAAGTATCAGCATATTTCATACCAAAACCGATCGTATTCAATCGGAGGTGGAATGCCCACCGGATGGCGTGCAAGGATGAGCTATAATGAGCCCTGAGTGGCCGCTAAACCAGTCGCAAGCGTCCCAGAGGCGTTTTTCCTGAGGCGTACCTATGGTCTACGACCGTAAGACTCGTTCTCGTGTTCCTCGCCATGACACGTCAGCGTGCAGCTGCCAGCGAAGCGACCTCGATCGCGGAATTCGAGCTTGCCTGACCCAGGCTCGGGCCTGACGATCGTCAGGTCGAAGTTGATCAAGTGAGTCCGGTCGGAAACGGACGAAACCGCCCCGGAAACACCGTGAGGATCGTGACAGGCTGAGCAAGGAGTCCGCTCTTCGACGATGTGCTCCCGGTGAAGGGGGAAGCTCTGATCGCCGAGTATGCTCGATCGCTGGTGACACTTGTAGCAAAGCGCATACTCCGTCGCTGATTCAGCATTGTCATCGATTGTCTCGTAGCGTCGTTCGAGAAGGAATTCATTGTTTGACCCGTGCGGGCCGTCCGGACCTCCGCCCCCTGCGCGAGGGCCAGTATCGTTGTTGTGGCAGTCGGTGCATCGAATCTGAGCGCCTCGGGTCATTGTAGGTACAAGGCTCGGCGTATCGACTGACGGTGATGAAAACGCGATTGGATGAAAGCTGGCGTTTGTCGCTGCGAACTCTAGTCGCAAATTGTCGGTGTGCGACTGGCGCATGATCGTTCCGGGTACCGGAACGGCTGCGTCACCGTGACAGCGCAGGCAGACTTCGTACTCATTCTGAGCGCGCTCGATTTCCGCGCCGCCAATGGTCACCCCCGCTGCACCCAAGAGCGTAGGTCCGATCGAGGTATAGTCGGTCTGTGGCTGCATGGGTGATGCTGCGTGCGGGTTGTGGCAGTCGCTGCATTCTACATGAGGCGTCATCGTACCGAGAGACTCTGCCGGGTCGTGGCGTCCAAGATATCGCGTTGGATCATGTGCGCTAAACTTTTCGACCTCGCTGCGGATATTTGTCTTCGCGATTTGGCCATCGTGACAAACGAGACAGTTGTCCTCTTCGACCTCCGTTCGCAGTAGTCGTTCGTGCCCCCCAGCGCTATGCGGGCGATGGCACGATCGACACGCGTTCTCTGCGACGGTGGCGAAAGGCCAATCGGCAGCGGTGCTCCCGCCGACCGCTGCAGTGGCTAAGCGGTGCGATGCCGAATCCCAACCGTTCATCTTATGGCACGCGACGCACAGCGTGCCAAACTCAGGTTGCATCACCAGGAACTGTCCATACAAGTTGTGATGAGCATCATGACAAGATGTACACTGCATCTGTCCGGAGGCGTCGAGCTTAATCTCCGGCGGAAGCGCCGAGGGTGAAGCGAGTTGCTGATCGGCGGATGCGACGGCGTTCGTGTAAAAGAAGCTGATCGGGTGATCGTCGGAGAGATCGGTTCCAAGATTGGACGGGCCGGCTGGCAACACCTCGCCGCCGAGCATCGCGATTCTCTGGGCGCGTGAAATAACATCGCCGAGTGCAATCGTTCCATCGTGACAACTCAAGCAGAGCTTGCTGGAGCCAGTCGGCTGCCCTGGCAACGCGTCGAGCGTGGACGATTGATAAATCCGGTAGCTCGACATCGGCAACTCTCGATTCCAAAGCGGCGCGACTCCGCCGGTGTTGTGAGGCGCATGACAGAAAATGCAGACGCGTGATTCGCTCTGCGCCCGAATTGGTCCTGGACCCGTGGCGGATAGGTTGTGGACAGTTTCGCTGACCCGATTCTGCGCCGCGACCTGAGGTGCCGCAAGTAAGAGTAGGGCAAGCGCGAAGAAGAATGCGCTACTTGCGTTTGCATGCGACACTAAGCTCTGCCGTTTTGCTTTCTGGCCAACCTCAATGAACATCGCCGGTATCCTTTATGTATTGAAATATCTGCACTCTCTGATTGTAAGGATCACAGATCCAGATTCGACCGGTTTGCTCGATGAAGATTCCACCTGGCAACCAAAACTGACCTGGTCCGTGCCCTTCTTCGCCAAAGTAAAGCAAGAGCTGTCCGCGATCATTGAAGACCTGCACGTTCTCGAATCTTGAGTCCACGACGTAAACATGTCCGTCGGCGTCAAGCGCGACGGTCTTGGGCAGTGCGAGATCCCCGGGAGCGTCACCGGCTCGGCCGAAGGAAACAAAGGGCTCTCCGTTTTTCGAAATTCCTTGCACGCGATGATTTCCCGAATCAGCGATCCATAACTGATCGCCCTTACCTCCTATTGCGGAAGGATAATTAAACTCCCCAGGCGATTCGCCGCGATGACCTATAACGCGCAACAAATCACCGTTGGGACTGAGGACTTTGATGTCGTGCCCGCTAACATCAACCACAAAAAGCTCATCGTTGTTGGCGTCAAAAAAGACGCCCACGGGTCTAAGAACGTCCGAACCAAGTTGCAGCGCCCGAATCAACTTGCCGTCGGTGTCCGAGAGTTCATAGATCGCTACACTCTGTGAATCGCAAAGGTACATCGCTCCCGGTCGACCGCGTGACAGGGCAATTGGGCTGAGGAATATCGTTTCTGCCACCCGGTCGACTCTGGTGTGTTTTCGTGTAGCCAGATCAAATACGTGAATACTGTGATCGCCCGGGTCCGCAACCCAGATGCGCTCTCCATCAGGGGTCACATACACGCTGCGCGGACTTTGCAGCTTCGTCGGAGCTTCCTTTCCGACGAACAGTTCTCCGATGGCGTCTAGCGTTGTCCGCGCTGGTTTGAGGTCTTGCGATGTCGAAATCGCCCCGACCCACTCAATCCGCGGCGTCTTGTTATTGGCAGGCCAAGCAGGAGGTGGGAATTTTCGCTCGAAAAGCGGACCGGGGGCGCTCGCGCATCCCGGCACGGACCCAGCGCCAATTATCGCCAAGGTTGCCAGCGCCCTAGAACTCGCGGCGAAACTGAATGAACAAAGTTGAATTCTTGTTTTCCGAAAAATCATCTTGAAACCGTCCGTACTCATACGTGACTTTCACTTCTGTCTGGCGGACCTTCCATTCCAGTCCCAGATCGAGATCAATCCCCTCGTCGTTTCCGCTAAGAGAATCCGATTCGTTTCGGTAAAGCGCGCCAGCCTCAATCGCAAGGGTTGGGCTGAGCTGCTGGCGATAGAGCGTCTCAAGCGTAAAGAACCGCGTCTCTCGTCTGGTTCTATCTTTTCGCCTGACATTCGACCATCGCGATCGAAGCCTGAGCGTTCCGCCGAAGCTGAAACGTTTGCGATAGTCGCCGGTCAATCGCAGCGCCTCAAACGGTGTGATGTTGGAATCGTAGTCCTCCATCTCAGCCACAAAGCGAAAAGGCGACTTATCGTATTCAACACCGAAAGTATGTGCGGTGA
>JAJDDZ010000264.1 GCA_029260025.1 Phycisphaerae bacterium
TGACGCACCGCCAGCATTTGACGCCTGGCGAGCACAGCTCACGTATTGGATTCAGCGCGACGTTGTCAACGCGATCGTCGAGTTGAACGAAGAAGCTGGAATTGAGGCGAAGAACGCTCGCCTTCCTCGCTGGGTCGGCACGATGGCTGTAAAGGATCTCATTTCGGTCCGCATCTCAGAATACGTTCCGCGCGTAGGCGACCTGACCGCCCTTGCCGCCCCTGGCGGCAACGACGCAGCCCTACCTCCAGGAACTGGCCAATCGGTCTTCACAGGAAACACCTCAGGCGACAACTACGAGGTCCTTCAGTTCTCGGTCAAAGTCGTAATGGACCAGCGAGACATCGATCGTCTCGTCGAGAAGATCTGTCGCGATCGATTCCATACCCTAGTTCGCGCCGCCTATGCCGCCGTACCCGTCAACCGCGATTTCAAGGCGAAAATCTACGGATCCGAACCAGTGGTCAGCGTTGTTCTCGACTTTGAGACCACCATGCTCGGGAAACTGTTTCGACCAATGATCCCCAAGGAAACTTGCGAAATTTACGAAATTAACTGTCCACAGCGAGAAGAAGCCGATGCCGAAGGCTAACCAAGAAGCAAAACCAACGAACCAGGACAGTATCACTCTAGGAACGCGCAAATGGCAAAACAACTAGTCAATCCAATCGAGCGACATGTCGAAAAAGTCGTCGTCGCGATATCCGCGGCCGCGTTGCTCGGCGCAGCAGCATTGTTTCTAATCACCTCGCCGAACAAGATCGACCTCGGCGGAACGACAGTTACCCCAACTACGATTGACAATGAAGTCGCTGCCCATGCAACCGAGATTCGTAACAGGCTCCGTAATCACAAACCGACCTCCGTTGTCCCCGAACCACTCGCCGACGATTTCGTCGCCGCGACAAAGCAAACCCCTGCCACGGTTCTCGCAGCCGCCGCCCCAATCCGCCCGACCGTACCGTTGATCGATCCGCCAATTACCAAGGTCGCCGATTTCAACCTCGTGGAGGTTCTTAGACCTGCCAAACCCGTTATTACAACTGGCCGCAGCACGGTCAATATTGGCAAGCCTGAAGAAGACCGCATACTTAGAGCAAGAGACTGGGGTACCGTGTCAGCCATCTTCAATCGCTCGACCCAAAGTGATTTGCAAAAACACGCATATGGAGCCGCCAACGGACGTATTCAGATCGGATCGCCCGAGATTCAACGACGAGCGGAGCGACCAGATGGAACATGGTCCGAGGACGACTGGATCTCAGTTGCCCCGGAACCGGCCGGCGACCCGCTGCGACTGCCGAAGTTGCAAGTCGTCGATGGCACGAGTGGCCCAATGATTCCCAGAGAGCAGGTCAAGCAGCTTGAGCGACTCATTTTCGAGTTGGCAGGCTCGGAGGTGCAACGCGAGCGTCTCCGTCCGCAATTCTACGAAATCGTCAACGGAACTCCGTGGAGCTTCCCGATTATCACCAATTACGCCGACGTTCTTCATCAAGACGACGAAGTCCTCTTTCCAGATAAACCACCGGCAGAGAACCCAGAAGACATTTACGGGCTACTCGACGCGGATGATGATGCAGTTCCGGACGAAGACCTCACCGACGCGCAGCATGTCGCCGCCAACATGCGGCAAGCGAAGGCTATGTTAGATCGAGCGCGGAAGGACCAATCGAAGTTCGATGCACGCTCGGCGTACAACCTCTTCTTTGATATCAAGAGAGATCCCGCTGCCAGTGCTTCGATTCGATCCGAAGCCCAGAAACTTGAAAAAGACGCAGAACAGCTCGAAAACCAGATCACCCGTGCCGGGCTGATCGGTCGTAAAAACAATGCCGGCGTGAACAACGCCGGAAGCGAAGATGAGGGCCCCGCCCGCAAGTTACTCCCCGCCCAACAGTTATGGGTCAACGACGGACGCGAGGGCAGTATCGAAGGCGGGAGGAACTACCAATACAGAATTCGCTTCCAGATATTCAACATTTTCGCGGGCGAGGCAGCCAGGTTCGAGAACCCAGAAGACGCGACAAAAATCTTCGTGGCAAGCGATTGGTCCCCGCCCTCCGACCCGGTCTCTTTTGAACCGTGGGAGGCGTTTTTTGTGACTGCAGACGACAAAACCAAGAACCAAGTCGGCTTCGAGTTCTTCCGCTGGTACTACGGGGCATGGGTCAAGTCCCGCCGCCAAAAATTCGGCGTCGGTGACTTGGTGAGCGTCACGCAGCGTACAAGCGTCCCAAGTTTACAAATTGCCGGTGAAACCGACAACGACGATGTCGAATTCAGTGCCGCCGCGGCCGTTCTCGACGTTGATTTTTCGCGCCTCCATCGCGAACGACGCAAGGGCAGTAGCGCCGAGGGCATCCGATTCGCCGGAACCCGCGAGGAGACGGCCGTCGTCCTTTTGGATCAAGAGGGGCGCCTGACAGAACGAATTGTACGCCGCGACAAGGACAACCCAGGCAAGAGAGCACTTGTCGACAAATCCTTCAAAGGCAAGCGATAGTCCCCCTCAGGCGAGACAACTGGAGTAAGTAGTGCGCTCGATCGCCGGGCGTTTAAGGCAAGATAGGTGACATTTAGGGTTGCGGGTCAAGGTCTATGACCCTAGAATTTGCCCGGTCTGCCGCATGCGATGGCGCGAGTGAGGCTGGACACGCAGTGTCGCCACCCCGACGAATTTCGGCACGAGGCGTTACAGAATTTTTGGATCGGGAATGACCGTCCCTCGATCGTTCCTTTTTTCAGGCGGATTCAATTGTGAAACCGCTCGACACGCAGGAGGAGTTTCCCTTGCAAAGCTGGCTGTTTTCAAGACTTGCGGTAGCGGTTCTAGCAATCACGTTCGTCGGCACATTGCCCCAGGCAAATGCCGTTGGCCAAGATGGCACGGACGACCTCTCCCGTGCGGTTCGACTTTTCGAACAAGGCGACTATCTATCGGCGCAGGAGGTACTCGCATCTCTCGATCGCGACCGCCTGTCCGCCGAACAACAGACGCTTCGCGACGACTACCTGAATCGTACGCAAGCAGCGTTGCAACAACACGAAAAGGCGCTTCGTGACATCGAAGACGCTGAAACCGCCGCAGACGCGGGAGAAAGCGACCGTGCGTTGGAACTCGCTGGTGGTGTTCTCGCCAACGCCTACGCCCCAGAAACTGTACGAAACGCCGCACTCGCTCTCCAGAGAAGGCTGGGCGGTGGGGCAGTTGCACAAGCAGACCCCGCTTCACAGGATCCCGTCGATGGCGGTTCTCCCGAAGATATCAATCGGGCTGGCACACTCACGGCTGAGGGCAACGAAGCGCTAAACGCCGGGCGTTACAACGAGGCGGAGCGACTCTTTCAGCAAGCTATCCAGGCCGTTCCAGGACATCCCGACGCCGTCAACGGACTTCGCGAAGTCGCCCTCCAGCAGCAAAACATCTCAGGCTCAAGGGCCGACGACCTACTAAGTCAGATCAGAACCCAAGACGCGATTCGCTGGCAGCGCACCGTCGCCCAGTATCGCGATGTCGAGACCACGATTCGTAGCCACGTCGCCGACGAGCAGTTCGACGAAGCGAACCAATCACTTCTTCGGGCGAGACAGATTGTGGACGCTGGCATGAGCTTCTCAGACCCCCCAGCGAAATACGAAAGCCTGAGCAACGAACTTCAAGCCTTGGTCGTTTGGGTTTCGAATCAGGAACGGGACTACCACAACCTCAAAGTCGAACAGACCAGGCGCCAGATCGAAGAGCAGCGACAGGAGCGTCTCCGACAGGACCGGGAAAACCGCGCCCGCCAAGTTGACGCCCTCATGCAACAGGCCATGCAGCACCGAAAAGACGGCGATCTCGACTCAGCCGTCGCCGTGCTCAGACAAGTCACAGTGATCGATCCAAAATACGATCCAGCACGTTGGATGATGGACGACCTGGAAGAGCTAAACGCCCACCGTTCAAACAAACAGATTCGAAAAGATTTCTACGAGCAGAGTAGATCAGCCCTTCTCCAAGTTGAGGAGGCCAAGATTCCCTGGCACCAGGAGCTTCTCTTTCCCAACGATTGGCCAGAAATCTCCGCACGGCGTATGCTCCCAGGCGGTGGATCCGCGGCCTTGAATAGCCAGCTCTTCGCTGCTCTCGATAAGCCTATTCGCGCTGATTTCAACGGACAGCCACTACAAGGGGTCCTCGAAACCCTTGCCCACGC
>JAJDDZ010000265.1 GCA_029260025.1 Phycisphaerae bacterium
CGTGCACTTTCCCAAAATCGTCAGAAAGCGGAGTCCCCGACTTCCGCGAGATTAACAACGTCAATTCCGCGACCGATTCGTCCGCGAGAAAATGCTTCTGATAGAGACGCGCACCCTTTACAAAGGACGAGTCCGCCGGAAATTCTTTGAGGCTGTCATAAAGTGGTTTCGCACCAATACCCAACAACGCAGGAATCGCAAGCGCGATAATCAACACGATCGTCACCACGCCAGGCCACCGCGTCGCCAACTTGGCAACGCGCCGCCAGAGAGGCCCCTCCTCCTCCTGTCCCTCGCGCAGAAGCGCAGACGCAAGAAGTCTCGGTTTCGCAAGACACATGAGTGCAGGCGTCAACGTTAACACGGCGAGCGTCGCAATAACAATTGCCGCCGCGATCGTTGGTCCCGACGTATGAAGATCGCGGTTCTTCGCAAGGATCAAGGTCGCCAGTCCGACAACGTTCGTACCCGCACTGGCGAGAATTGCACCCCCCGTATGCGCAACCGCAGCCTCAACCGATTCACGAGATGCGATCCTCGGGTCAATCTCGCTCAGCGACGCGCCGTTGAGGCGATTCCCCATTTCTTCGCGGTACCGCGAGAAGATGAAAAGACAGTAGTCCACGCCGGATCCAACGAGAATGACAACGACGAACATCTCAACAAGACCGGTAACTGCAAGTCCGTTGGCCGCCCCCCATCCGATTAGACCCAAGGAAAGAAGTAACGCGGCCGCGATCGACAGGAACGGTAGCAGCATCGCGACAGGGGACCGATAAACGAACAACAGAATCCCCGCGACAGCCAGCAGGGCCCACAATGTCGTCAAATCGACGTCGCGTTTCGCCGTTCGGTCCAGAAGCTCACCGATCGCAGCATCCCCGGTGACCTCAACACGAAGCCCCTTGGGCGGCGTGAACTCAGCGAGCATCTCACGCACGATCCGCGCGCGACGCACGCTGTGGTGCGTCAGGTTGCCGGCCGGAAGCTCGATCAGAATCAGGGCCCCCTGAGCGTCTTCGCTCTCGAGGAATGGCTGGAGCAGCGGCGTGGTCGCCACCGCTCGCACGCGCCAGTCGAGCTCCACCGAGCGGGCTGAGAGTTCGTTTGCGAAGCGCGCCACGTACGCCTTATCGGACGACGTTAGACCGGTGTCTCGGACGAGGACCACCACAGCTCGACTCGCGAATGCACTATCGGGAAACTCTTGGCGGACAAGATCCAGCCCTTGTTGGGAAGGCATGTCCGAAGGGAGAAAGCTGCTACGATCATCCTGCAAGAGCGTGGGAATTCGTGGGGCGGGAACGAATACCATGAGGGCGACGACAGGCCACGCGATCAGCCAGAACCACGCGGTGCGCACGACAAAACCTGCCCACCGCGCCATCCCCGTCTTTGAAGTCGCCTTTCCACTCGTTCTCATTTCTCACAAAACCGATGCCCGACTCGACGCCAAAGCGCACATCGTAGTCGAAGGGTCCGATACCCGCCACGAATCGGCGAATCGGCCAATAACGTCGGCAGCAAGAGCGCGCGGGCGACGTTATTTTCGCGCCCTTGGACAAGGTCCGTCTCGATGAAGCACGGTTTTCCGTTCGCCGACGTTCAGTTTGTAGGAACCTGCGACGTTGTCGCCGCAGAAGAATTGCGCCCGTGTTATCGGTCGGGGGCACGAAGACGTTTGCAATGGTCATGGCCACACTCGCGCAACCTAACGAAGTTTATCTCGTGCCACGCAACGGCACGCTCGAATCGGTTAACGTGGGCGACCATGATGACCTGCGCCGAGTCCGCACGGAACTTGAAATCCTCCGGAGAATCGCCAGGAGCGTACCCACGATGCGACTGACTGCGCCGCGGGACAATGCCGAGAACGCCGAACTACAACGGGAACTCTTCAACACCCTCAACGATTCGATCAATCCGGTCGTCGAGGAAGTCGTTGCCCTGATCGATACGCAAAACCCCGACCTGAGAAAGGAACTCTTCATGTCCGTCGTTAATGAAGAAGCCGAAAACATCGTCCAGGAAGCCATCGAAAACGGAGTCGCGGCTCCCCTTGACGCACCACAAACCGAGGGGGCTGACCCGGTCGCTTCTGCCAAAGTGCAACCGACTCCGCCCGCGGCGACCGAACCGGTTGAGGCTGTGGTCGAAGCGGCGAGTGATGGCGTACCGGCGGATGAGCTTTCGCTTGAGGAATCGCTCGCTCTGGCACAAGAGGAACTCGCTAAGGCTGTCGAGTCCGTGCAAGCTGATGAAATCGCTGAGCGTGCCCAGGACGAAACCCCCGACGCCGTAATTGAACCTGTTGCCAACACGACTATGGAGCCTGTGACTGCGACGGTCGAGAGTCTCGGCGCTACGCCGGATGAAGCTGATGTATCCGATCTGCAAAGCAACGATGTGGCTTCGGACATCGAAGCGCAACTCGACGCTTGTCTTACGGCCGAAGCGGAGGCGACGCCGGCTGCTCCTATCGCGGCCGACGTGATGTCGGACGCATCCGGCGCTGCAGCAGCATCCTCGATTGAAGAGCCGGTTATCGAAGTCGCTGCGACTGAACCAGAAACAAGCACAAACACCGGGTCGCCGTTTGAAGAGTATACGGCAGACAAGGCGACGGCTGCGGTTGAAGAAATCGAACGGGGGATTCGTAAGCTTGCTGATGTGCTGAACAACGACGTCAGCACGCAGTGGAAACAAGCCCAGGACGCTTTTGGCGAGGTTATGGAAGCTCGGACAAAGGCTGGCGCGCTGCACAAAGAAGCCACGCAAATGACTCGGGAAATCTCTCGTCTTAAGGAAGAGATCGAGATCGCTCGCGACGACGCGGACGTTGCACGGCGCGAGACAAAACTCATGCGCGAAGATGCGATGCAAGCGAAACGCCGGGCCGAAGATCTGGCCGACGCAGCGCAGAATTGCGTTAGCGACATGTAAGTTCCTTCGATCGGTGCTGTCATCTCCTCGAACCATCGACGGGTCTTGTTCCATGCGGGGGACGCGTGATGGGCGCGGGGGCTGCGCTTGACGGCACAGGTCGTTTTGTGCGATTTTTTCCCGGCGTTTCAATTCTTGATCACTTCCGTGCATCGACCGAACGCGTTCTTGTGTCGGGTCGTCAATCGCGACGGCGGGTGCTCACCGCCTGACGACTTTTTGCTCTGCAGAATGGGTTTGGATGGGATGTGCATGGGTTTGTTCTTAGGCGAATCATTGATTGGGTGGCGTGAGGGTGACAAATGGGTTTGTTTGTTAGTTTTGTGGTTTTCATTTGGTCTCTTCTTCTGCTGCTGCTTGCCTGGTTGCGCGGACGTTTCGCGCTGTTCCTCTGTAATAACTTGACCGGTGATCGGTTAAGGGGATTCCTTAAACGATCAGCGCTTTAGGGGCGGCTAGCGGGGGTTGGGAGTGGGATTTGCTAAGTTGATGGGTCTTTGGAGGTTGGAGTTGTTGAGTTTCTTGATGGATGTTGGGCATTAGCCTCGCGCTACGGCGTGCATGACATTCCTGATTCGGGAGATTGCGAAGGCGTTTGGCGTCATCGGCGTTGCCTGGTCTGTTATTTCGTGCGGGGTCTTGTTTCGTGCTGGTCTAGTTTCGTGCGGGGTCTATGAGCATCTCGTGAAGGGGTTTAGAATTAGATGGTATGAGTCGATACCAAGTGCCCAAATCCCTCCAGCGCGTCGAGACGTGCGTATCGAATTCCCGGTTTGTAACTACCGCGGGGCCTGCGTTTACGGTGAAGGAGGCGCAGAGCTTTATTCGTGCTATCCGTAGTGAGATGCCCGACGCTAGCCATCATGTTTATGCCTTTAAGATTGGTTACGGGGCGAGCGTCTCTGAAGGGATGAGCGACGATGGCGAGCCTTCTGGCACGTCTGGTCCGCCGACGCTGGCGCATTTGCGGGGGGCGGACATCGGCGACACTGTGATCGTTACCACGCGCTATTTTGGGGGGACGAAGCTTGGTACGGGCGGATTGGTTTCGGCGTATGGGGCGGCTGCCAAGGCGGTTCTCGAAGCTCTGGAGACCGAAGAGAAGACGACGCGACATCGATACGAACTAACGATTCCCTATCCACTGAGAAAATCTGTGCGCCGACTTCTGGACGGGCATGAGTGTATGATCGAAGAAGAACGGTTTGAAGCTGAGATTTTCTTACGTTACGTACTTCCGGAAGAACTAGCGGGTGCCCTTGGGGAGGCGATTGGCGATCTTTCCGCTGGTTCGTTGGTCCCGCGGCGGATCGAGTAGGGGATGCATGGGGAATGATGACGGCCACGGAATTATTCAATCATAGCGCTGAAGCGTTGGCGATCGCGGGGCCTGCGGAATGGGATTCGCCGGACGAATGCGATTCGAAAGATGTGCTCTTTTTTGATCCGGATGAAACGTCAGAGGATGTTCCGCTTTGGTGTGTTGCGCCGATCGATTCGGATGATGCGGAGTACGTTCCGGTTGATACGGGGATGGCTCGTGATTTGATTTCTTGTCATCTGCGAACCTGGCTATTGAGTCGTGGGTGGCAGGTGCAGGTGGCGATTCGCAAGGAAATGCAGCGGTGGCGGCTCGTCGATTGTATTTGGTTCGCGGACGGGGGTGGTGATCGATTGGATTGCGACTACCCTTTTGGGGATGACGAGTTTTGTGTGCTGTGCGAGTCGGTGGTGGCTGTTGGCCGGTAGTGCTTGGTGGGAACGAATTGGATCACCTTACACTCAAGTGTATCGAGCAACCTCCCTCAATCCCCGCTGACAAGGGGGATGGCAGAGGTCGATGTGGCGACGACCTGTGCCACTGATGTTTCGCTCCGCCCCGCTCTTTGGGCCATGGCTTACTTTTTTTGACAGGGGTCGCGCGGTCCATGCGTCTTTGACGACGATGGGAGAGACTTGGTCTGTTTTGGGGCAAGCAACTGGTTGAGAAACCTCAACCTCAACCTCAACCTCAACCTCGACCCCGACCCCGACCCCGACCATGATCGTGACCACGTCCCCGAGACGTGGTCTCCATTGTGAACGACTGCTGAAGACTATTAGAAGGACCTTCAATATGTACTTAACGAGAAATCTTGCGTTGACGGTAGCCGTTGGTCTTTCGCTCACTACGAGCTTGATGGCACAACGAGCTGACCCGAACTCTCCTCGATTCAAAGGAGTTGAGGCGATCGAAGCTCTTCTTGGGACGACGTCCGATGAAGCGCTGCGCACTTTTGCTGAAGAGATGATCGCACCGGAATTTCGGGGGGAGATGTCGGATGGGCAGGTATTGGCGAACTTGAAAGCGCTTCGGGATGCGTTCGCTGGGGCCAGCGTGAAAAGCGCTTCGCCTGTTGGACCGATGTCGGCTGAGCTGGGATTTGAAACGCATGGGAAAAACGCTAGCGACACCCTGACGTTTGTACTTGAAGACAAGCCGCCGCACCGGTTTACGAAGATCGATTACACGAAACCGGAGAGGAGCTCGCAACTCAGCGATGAAGAAATGGTTGCGAAGCTCTTGGCGTATGTCGATGGGCTGGCGGAGGCGGACGAGTTTTCTGGGGCGGTCCTTCTTGCGAAGGACGGTCAGGCGATCTTTAAGAAAGCGGTTGGGCTGGCGAGTAAGCGGTATGACGTCGCTAACCGGGTGGACACGAAGTTCAACCTTGGTTCGATGAACAAGATGTTCACGGGGGTGGCGATCTGTCAGCTTGCGCAGGCTGGGAAGCTTTCGTTTGACGATCCGATTATCAAGCACGTTCCGGATTATGCCAACAAGGACGTCGCAGAGCGCGTTACGATTCATCATTTGCTTACGCACACTTCGGGGTTGGGGTCTTACTGGAACGACAAGTACGAAGCTAACTGGAAAACGATCCGGACTGTGGAGGGGTTCCTCGCTACTTTTGTTGATGAGCCGTTGGCGTTTGAACCGGGATCTCGGTTTTCTTACAGCAATGCTGGACCTATCGTCCTTGGTCTGATCATCGAGAAAATCACGGGGCAGAGCTACTACGACTATGTGCGTGATCATATTTACCAGCCAGCGGGGATGTATAACACTGACTGCTATGAGGTGGATCGACCTACGCCAAACCTTGCCATTGGGTATACGAACTGGACCTATGACGGGTCGCAGGACGATGGGCCTAGGCGCAACAATCTTTTTCTTCACTCGATCAAGGGCGGTCCTGCTGGCGGGGGTTACTCGACGGTGGAAGACCTGCTTCGATTTGCGAACGCGATTCAGGGCAGAAAGCTTCTGAATGCCAAGTACACCAAGACGCTGCTTGAGGGCAAGGAAGCTATGGGGCGTGGGTCGATGTATGCGTATCTGTTTGGCGATAGTAACCGGACTGGGCATCGGTCGCATGGTCACAACGGCGGCGCACCTGGGATCAATTCGAACCTGGCGTTTTATCCGGAGATTGGGTACACGATTGCGGTTATGTCGAACTACGACGGGGGTGCGAGGCGGGTGTCCAGGTTTATCGAGAAGATGCTTGAGAAGATTCCTGCGACCGATACGCGTGAACTTGCTGCGTCGGCGGACGACGAACAGAACCCTCGGCCCGCCTATCGCATGGGGGTCGGTCTTAAGCTTGAGGACGACGACGTGGTGATCGGTTTCGTTGATAAGGACTCGCCAGGAAGCCGAGCTGGGCTGTTGGCGAACGATGTGCTGCTTGCAATCAACGGGGAGGCGTTTGGTAA
>JAJDDZ010000266.1 GCA_029260025.1 Phycisphaerae bacterium
GCCCCTCCCGACATGATGATGCTAATTGTGTCCTCGACGGTCCAATCCAGCTCGATTAGATCAGCCCTTCGAAGGATGAATACATAACCTGTCGTTGGGTTCGGCGTGGTCGCCAAGAAGCAGGTACAGAGCTCCTCGCCGGTGGCGGCGTCCTTGGTGAGAGCCGTGACAAACCCGAGCGATCGGACCTCCATGGTGGGGTACGGAATCAGGGCTACGCGCCGAAAACTGCGTGATTCCTCGTTAGCGAATGCCTCGAGAATCTGCTTTGACGCTTTATAAACAGTCTTTACAAGAGGAACTCGGTCCAGCAGACCTTCAAAAAACTTGACCATCCGCTTTCCGAAGAAATTGGCTGTGAAGAGCCCGATGAAGTAGAGCAATACGAACGTAAGGAGCACGGCAGCGATAGAGATGCCCCATTGATAGCTCGGCTTGAGGACCGAGATCCCCTCTGTTGCAAGTTGTTCAGCGGTCACGCCGAGTTTTTCGACAAGCGCCTTTCCCAGGTCGCTTGCCAAGTATGCCTCGACCACCCAGAGTGACGTATCTCGCATCGCCTCGAAGAGGAACTTCACCAGCAGGAAGGCGATCCAGAGCGGGAGGACGAAAACGACGCCGGAGGTGAGACGAGCGCGCAAAATCGCCTGAAGCGTCGCCCGAACGCGACTCTTTTTTGGTTTGGGTTTTTCTGGATTCGTCTGTTTCGTCGCGATAGCGTAAGCCTCCAGCCTGCCCGCGGTTTGGTTCAGCAAGTGTCCTCGTACACCTTACAGGTACGCCTCTGCCCGGCAAGCGGTTGCATCTCCGTCGGTTCGCCACTGGACAACTTGCGACAGCGAAATGAGCTCTCTCCGGTCAGCCTCCGATTTGAAACATTGCTCGACGTTGTGTCGAGACGCCCTCGTCGAGGCGGTGACCTGTTGGTTTTTGGGCGACCGCTTGGGCGAGAAGATCGCCGATCGCTTTTCCGCCCCCGCCGTTTCGCAGGGCGGGTTTGAGGTCGACTTCGTGGTCGTTGAGCAGGCAGAGGTGAAACTTTCCGTCGGCGGTCAACCTCATCCGGTTGCAGGTTCCGCAATAAGGGTCGCTGACAGGAGAGATAAACCCGACGACGCCCGCGCCCTGGCCAAAGCGAAAATTCCGCGACTCGTCCGAGGGCGAGGTCGGCGGGATTTCGCGGAGCTGTCCTAGCTCGGTTTCGATTCGCTCCTTGGTTTCCGGGTTGGGGACGTACTGACTCAGCGACAGTCGGGCACACTCGCCCCCGCCTAGAGGCATGAGCTCGATAAACCGGACGTGCCAGTTTCTTTCCAGCGCGAGCCGGGCGAGATCGACGACGTCCTCTTCGTTGTAATCGCGGACGACGACGCTGTTGAGTTTGATCGGAGCGAACCCGGCCTCATCGGCTGCCTCGATTCCGGACCAGATTTGCTCGAATGTCCCAAACCGCATGACGCGTTTGAGTCTCGCCGGGTCCAGCGTATCGATGTGAATGTTGATCCGTCGGAGTCCCGCGTCGAAGAGCGGTTGGGCGAGATCGGGGAGCAAGATCGCGTTGGTCGTCATCCCGAGGTCGGTGATTCCCTCGATCTTTTGAAGGCGATCGACGATTTCGACGGCATCCTTCCGCAGCAAGGGTTCGCCTCCGGTGAGGCGGATCTTGTTAAATCCGACCTTGGCGGCTGCCTTTGCGACCTGCTCGATTTCACTGGCGGTTAGGACTTCGTCACCCGGAACGAATGTCAATCCGCGCAGGGGCATGCAGTAGACGCATCGCAGATTGCAATGATCCGTCAGCGAGATGCGGAGGTAGTTGATTTCTCTGCCAAAGCTATCTTGGGGCATGTCTATTTCCGTGAATCTTCTCGAACGTCCCCATTGTAGTCTCTGGATGCTGGCACGTCGCGGGGCATACCGTAAGATTCGTGAAAGTTGTGTGGCCAGAGTACAGGGCAAACACCAATACGGAAGACCTGTGACAGTGGGATCTTACCGGTGGTTCTCTCTCGGAGTAGATGTGGCGAGGAAAGAGCGAATAGGACTTTGGCTCGTCGGTGCTGGTGGCCGGGTGGGTAGCGCCGTTGCGCTCGGTGTCGCTGCCATTGGAAAGAAGAAGGCCGACACGTCCGGACTGGTGAGCGAGCTGCCCGTCTTCGCGGAGGCTGGACTTGCCGCTCCGGGGGCCTTGGTGGTGGGTGGCCACGAAGTTCGTTCAACGACTATTCTCGATGGCGTGAAAGAAGCGAATCGCGAAGCCGGTCTATTCTCTGACGATTTGATTCGGGCTGCCGCGCCCTCGCTGCGAGGTTTTGAGCGAAATGTTAGGCCGGGGACGTTGCTCGGCGTTTCCAAGACGGTTGGTGATCTTGCCAAGGGTGGCCGGGGTAAAAAAGATCGAAGTACAGCATCTGCGATCGCTCGTCTCAGCGGCGATCTTGCTTCGTTTCGTACACGCCACAAACTCGACCGGGTTGTTGTGATCAATGTGGGTTGCAGCGAAGCGAAGGTGCAGAAGGTCGCTGCCCATCGAAGTTGGTCGGCGCTTTCGAAAGTACTCGTCGGTAAATCACCTTCGGTTTTGCCGGCTAGCTCCCTCTACGGACTCGCCGCGATTGAGACGGGATGCGCGTTCATAGATTTTACCCCGTCGACCGGTCTTCGCCTTCCCGCTCTGCGCGAACGGGCGGACTTGCTTGGAGCTTGTTACGGCGGTAGCGATGGGAAGACGGGCGAGACGCTTGTTAAGTCCGTCCTTGCGCCGATGTTCGCGATGCGTAACCTCAATGTTCTGAGTTGGACAGGGCACAATTTACTGGGCAATCGCGATGGACAGGTCCTGCGCGATCCAAAAGCGAAAGCTTCGAAAATCGTCGGCAAGGACGCCGTCGTTCGTTCGATCGTCGGTGGTTCGCCAGAGACGCATGTTTCGATTGATTACGTTCGTTCGCTCGACGATTGGAAAGTCGCTTGGGATTATATCCATTTTTCAGGGTTTCTGGGAACGAAAATGGCTATGCAGTTCACGTGGCAGGGGTGCGATTCGATGCTGGCTGCGCCGCTGGTGATCGACCTCGCGCGATTCGCCGCTCTTGAGATGAAGAGGGGCAGCGCCGGAATCATGAAACATCTCGCTTGCTTTTTCAAAAACCCGATCGATGTGCGGGATCACGATCTTTCGTCGCAGTTTCGTAGTCTTGTTGAGCATGTCGTCGGAGAGGAGTCGCCATGAAACTTGCCTATAGCTCAAACGCCTATATGCGGCGGCCTATTGAGGAAGCGATCGCGAGGATCGCGGGGGTCGGGTTTTCTGGGATTGAGTTAATGGCGGACACTCCGCACGCCTTTCCGGAACTGACCACGGATGCGCAGATCGACGATACACGAGCATCCCTCAAAGAGCATGGGCTGGAGGTTTCCAACGTCAATGCTTTCATGATGAACGCCGTTGAAGATTTTTGGCATCCTTCGTGGATTGAACCGGATGAAGCGTACAGGCAGCGGCGCGTGGATCATACGATCGCCTCATTGAAAATGGCGAAACGCCTGGAGGCGAAATGCATCACGACAGAACCCGGCGGACCGCTCCCGGAGGGGATGGATCGCGAGAGGGCGATGGACGTCTTTGTCGAAGGTTTGAATCGAGCGCTCGAGGTCGCGGAAGAGGTCGGCGTGCAATTGCTCGTCGAACCCGAGCCAGAATTGCTTATCGAAAACGCCGATGAGTTTCTCGCGCTCGCCGAGAGAATCGACTCGCCGATGTTCGGGCTGAACTTTGACGTTGGGCATTTTTATTGTGTGAGCGATCCGCTGCCGGAGACGGTTGCCCGTCTCGCTCATCTCACGAGACATTATCATTTCGAAGATATCGCCGCGACGCGCGTGCATGAGCACTTGATCCCCGGGCGCGGGGCGATCGATTTTGAGGAGCTTGTCGGGGCGATTTTTGCGACCGGTTACAACGGATGGCTGACGATCGAGCTGTATCCCTATCTGGATGACCCCGACGGGGCGGGGCGCGAAGCCATGGATTTCCTATCCGGATTGCTTCCGGCGTGACTGGGCGCGTGCGAACTTTTTTCGATCTTGTCCGCCTGCCGAACCTCTTCACCGCGGCCGCAGACATTCTTGCTGGGTTTCTTTACGCGGGCGGTTCGTTGAGTGATTGCGGTGCGTGGTTGCCGCTGGCGATAGCTTCGATGTTTCTTTATGCGGGCGGGGTTGCGCTCAACGATGTCTGCGATGCCAAACGCGATGAGATCGAGCGACCCGGGCGTCCGATTCCGTCTGGTCGCATCACTCTCGGTGCGGCTGGTTTCCTATCCGCGATGCTCTTGTTGATCGGCGTTGCTCTTGCCTCAACAGCGGGCGTACGAAGTGGCGTGATCGCTGTTGCTCTGGTCGTTTCGATTGTTCTCTATGATTGGGTTTTTAAGAATACGCCCCTTGCGCCGGTATTGATGGGGAGTTGTCGCGGATTGAACCTCGCGCTCGGGATGGTCCCCGCGGCCGACCTTTTCGCAGCGCCTATGCTCGTTCCGATTGGATTGTCAGTGCTCTACGTTTCTTCGCTGACGCTGTTTGCGAGGCGTGAGGCGGTCGTGGATACGTCGCACCGGATGAGATTGTTGATTGCTACCCAGGGATGCGTCGTCGCTGTCGCGATGCTTCTCTCTCTTCCGTATTTTTCGGTCGAAGTAGTCGGGAGCTCCCGGCTCGCGATTCTTCTGGGATTTCATGGCATCTTGATCACCGGACTTCGCGCGGCGAGAAAACCGAGCCCCGAGTCCGTCCAGCGGTCTGTCAAAATACTAATCCTCATGCTTGTTTGGTTCGACGCGTGTCTGGCGTGGTCGGCTGCGGGATGGGTCGCGGGGGTTGTAGTCGCCTCTATGATTCTGCCGACGTTGCTGTTGGGGCGTATGTTTCGTATGACGTAGCGAGGGGTCTCGCGGTGTGGTTGTTTCCGGATATTTTGGGGAGTTGCCAGAGAATCTATTTTGACGGAAAGATACAATGAACGTAGCTTCTTTGATCATGAGTGAACAAGATCAAAAACTGCTCGCGAGCGCTGAGGCTGGGATTGGTGCTTATCTATCAGCCGAGCGCGACGCTGGGCGAATCGCGGGGGGTTATTACGACGACGCGGTCGCGAAGACCGTTCCTAATCTCAAGAAATGGCTCATGGCGAGCGAATTGGATGAGATTTCGCCGAACCTACGGGATGGACTTCGCGACGCGATTCGGAATGAGCGATGGGTTGCGCTAACCAATGCTTATTCGCGGGATGTCGCTTTTGGGACTGGCGGAATTCGCGAAAAAATGGGAGCGGAGCGCGACGATGTTCTCCGCCTTAAGACCGAGGGCATCCACGCACCGATCATCAAGGGCCCTAATACGATTAGTGATGTGATCTATCTGTTGACTTCTGCGGGCGTCGCGCGATTTGGGATCGATCGTGATCCGCCGCTTCGGAAGATTGTCATTGGGTATGACAGCCGCGTTCGCGGCGGCGACTTCGCGAGTCTCATTGCGAGTCTTTTTCTCGCTTATGACTACACGGTCTATCTTTTCGACGAAGCGTGCATGTATCCCAGCGTGACGTACGCCGTTCCGACCCTCGGCGCGGATGTCGGTGTCTTCATCTCGGCTAGTCACAATGATTTTCGCTACAATGGGTACAAACTGTCTTGCCAGAACGGTTCGCAGTTTGACCCGGCTGAGCGGAATAAGCTTTACGAAGAGTACATCCGCACCACGACCTTTTCGCACATAAAGACGCTTTCTATCGCCGACGCGCCGCGCGAGAAACTCTGGTTTCTTGGCGGCGAAAAGAGCGCCGACGGGAGGACTATCCAAGGCGGGGAATACGCCGGACTACCTCTGGCGGATCCGCTTTCGGGCGCTGTCGACCTCTATGCCGGGCGCGAGGACCGCATCATTGACTTGCACACCATGCACATGGACCACACGAAACAATTCCTTTCGAATCCGCACATAATTATCGATGCGAAACGCCCGCTATCGATCGGTTTCTCCGCGTTCAACGGGTCCGGAAGAAAGGCTGTTCCGCGTTTGCTCGAAGAGGTCGGGTTCAAGAATGTTCGGCGTATCATGAAACTCGACGCACTCGACGGAATGTTCCCCGCGTTCTGCAGCGACCCGGGTAAAGAACAACAACCCGACCCCGGCGACTGGCGGGCGGCCGACATTGCCGTGACTGCTTACAAAGAAGAGCACGGCGACGCTTGGGACGATGTTGACCTCATCGTCGGAACCGATCCCGACGCCGATCGGTGCGGCGTGATCGTCAAGGTTCC
>JAJDDZ010000267.1 GCA_029260025.1 Phycisphaerae bacterium
TTTCCTAAGCCCTTCTCAGTACAAGGCCACGAACGATCCCGTCTCGCAGTTTTTAATTGAGTTTGGTATTAAGGAGTCGCATTTCCTCACTGATTCACCTGATGCAACCGGCTCCAATTCCCGCCTATTCAGCGAATCGCCTCATTTACAGACAGGCGATTTCTCACCGAGAAAGAAAATCATGAGTTCTGAAAATCTCCTGGAAGTTAAGCCAACCGACGTCAAAGAGAAGCTGGATCAGAAAGACAGTTTTATTCTTCTGGACTGCAGAGAACAGGAAGAATACGAACATGTTCATATTGACTCTGCTCAATGGCTTCCCATGAGTGAACTGGAACAGAGAGTCGGAGAACTGGAACCATTACAGACTCAGGAAATTATTGTTTATTGCCATCATGGACAAAGGAGTCTTATGGTCACGAATTGGCTGCTGAGTCGAGGTTTTTCAAATGTCAAGAGCATGGCTGGCGGAATTGACCTCTGGACGGAACAGATCGATCTCCAAATGCCACGCTATTGAATTGTGTCCCCGTAATACGCATTCGCGTATTGACTAACGCGTTGAATTCTTTCTAAACCCTTCCCAGTACAAGGCCACGCGCGGTTGCTTTGCGCTACTTCAAATTGGAATTGGTATAACTATTCAAGTTATAAACTGTGACTTCCAACCGAGAAGAGCTCAACGATTAGAATCCCGTGAGATAAAAAAAGGATTTCACGCAGAGACAAATTGTTCCGGTTTTCATCTTTTCAAAACGAGCTTTTTGTGAGGAAGCTCTTTCAGGCAATTCCAACAGAAATTGTCATGCGTGTGAAATTATCATTGGGCACATCGCTGAGTCGTTGAGAACAAACAGGCGAATGCAAATAGCTTCTACTACTCTACGACCCAGGTATCACCACTGTTAAGCAGGGCTTCGAGATTGCCCGGCCCCTGTTTTTCGGTGACATCTCTTACCTGTTCATTAACCTGATCATCATATGTCGGCCGATTGATCGCACGGAAGACGCCCATTGGTTCCGGGTTGTGAGGATAACGCATCTGTGAAAGCATAAAGGCGAGAGTCGGATCTTCTGATTTTTCGTCATGGAAAAGAAGGTCGTCTTCGGTAATCTCGCCACCAAGCTCGACGATCTCAGGGTCCATCCCGTGCAGACGGATCCCCTTCTTCTTCTCGCCTCCGAATACAAGCGGCTTACCGTGTTCCAGCATCAGTGTCGTATCGTTCTTCGTGTCCTTACCAGTCGCGTACTCGAAAGCACCGTCATTGAAGATCGGACAATTCTGATAGATCTCAACGAACGACGTGCCCTTATGCTTCGCAGCCCGCTCAAGAACGTATCCGAGGTGCTTGATATTGACGTCAACGGTACGCGCCACAAAGCTAGCCTCAGCCCCAATCGCAACCGACAGAGGATGCAGCGGAAAATCCACAGACCCCATCGGAGAAGACTTCGTCTTCTTACCAACGGGCGACGTCGGAGAATACTGTCCCTTCGTCAGACCATAAATCCTGTTATTAAACAGCAGGATGGTCATGTCGATGTTGCGCCGGATGGCGTGCAATAAGTGATTCCCGCCGATGCTAAGACCATCGCCATCGCCCGTGACTACCCAGACATGCAAGTCCGGGTTCGCGAGCTTCACCCCAGTCGCAACCGCCGGCGCACGCCCATGAATCGAGTGAAACCCATACGAGTCAACGTAATAAGGAAACCGACTCGAACAGCCAATCCCGGAAACAAAAACAGTGTTTTCCCGCTTCACGCCCAGGTTCGCAAGAACCTTCTTTGTCTGCGCAAGGATCGAATAGTCTCCGCATCCAGGGCACCAACGGATATCCTGGTCGCTTGCGAAGTCTTTCGCTTTTAGTTGAACGGTTGCAGTGTCCGCACTCATCAGCTTGCTATCCTTATTAAAGAAGCTCGGCGATTTTCGCCTCAATCTCGCAAATCAAAAACGGTTTGCCCACAACCTTCGTCATCGATATCGGCTCACACGAAAGCTTCCCACGCAGGTATGGCGTGAGCTGCCCCATATTCATCTCAGGAATCAACACCTTCTTAAACTTCGAGAGAATCTCCCCGAGGTTCTTCGGAAGAGGGTCGATGTAGCGCAGGTGAGTACTGGAAACATCCATCCCCTTCGCCCGGCAGTTTTCAACCGCTGAAGTGATAGGCCCATAAGTACTACCCCAACCAAGAACCAGCAACTCGCCAGATTCACTTCCAAAGACCTCCATATCAGGAATCGTGTTCGCGATCCCGTCAATCTTCTTGCGGCGAAGGTGGATCATGAGGCTATGGTTTTCCGGCTCGTAACAGACCTCACCAGAAACGTCCTTCTTCTCCAGCCCGCCGATGCGATGCTGAAGATCAGGAGTCCCAGGAATAGCCCAGTTGCGAGCAAGTTTCTCGTCGCGTTTGTAAGGCAGAAAGTGCTCAGCCCCATTAAGCGAAGTCGCATGCTTAACCGCAAGCTTCGGCAGCTTGCTAATATCAGGCAGCATCCAAGGCTCTGCACCATTGGCAAGATAACCATCGCTCAAGATCATAACCGGCGTCATGTACTCAAGGGCAATACGGAATGCTTCGACCGTCATCGCAAAACAGTCACCCGGCGTCGCAGGGGCAAGAATGCAACAAGGCGCCTCCCCGTTCCGTCCGAAAAGCGCCTGGTTAAGGTCAGCTTGCTCAGTCTTCGTCGGAAGCCCCGTACTAGGTCCGCCGCGCTGCACATTCACGACAACCATCGGAAGTTCAGTAATAATCGCAAGACCGATCGCCTCGGCCTTCAGCGCAACACCAGGTCCGCTCGTACCAGTCGCAGCAAGCGCCCCAGCAAAAGAAGCCCCAAGAACCGAGGTCATCGCCGCGATCTCGTCTTCCGCCTGAAAAGTCCGAACGTCGAAGTTCTTATGACGTGATAGCTCATGCAAAATGTCGCTAGCCGGCGTAATCGGATAACTACCGTAGAAAAGAGGCTTATTCGCCAGCCGAGAAGCAGTCACCATCCCCATCGCAACCGCTTCGTTCCCGGTCACTTTGCGATACCGTCCCGGAGGGAGTTTTGCCGGAGCAACAACATACTTCTCCGTGAACATATCCGTCGTTTCGCCGAAATAGTACCCCGCACGAAGTGCCTTCGCATTCGCATCAGCCACAGCAGGTTTAGAAGCAAATTTCTTCTCAACCCAACGCAGCGTCGTATCCATCGAACGACCGAACAGCCAGTAAGAGATACCAAGCGCAAAGAAGTTCTTACACCGACCAACAGCACGACCGGTCAGCCCAGTATCTTTGCACGCTTCAGCGTTGAGTTTGTCAATCGGAACCTTGATAACCCGAAACTTGTCCAAGCTGCCGTCGTCGAGCGCATTCGTCTCGCACTTGGCTTTCTTAAGGTTCGCATCCGTGAAGGCGTCTTCGTTGACAACCAACAATCCGCCCGGCTCAAGGTCCATGACGTTCATCTTCAGCGCAGCTGGGTTCATCGCGATCAGCGCATTGACCTTATCCCCAGCGGTCCGAAGCTTATGCGCTCCGAAGTTAAGCTGAAAACCACTTACGCCAAAAACCGTCCCAACAGGGGCGCGAATCTCGGCTGGGTAATCGGGAAACGTGCTCACGTCGTTCCCAAAGATCGCGGACGTGTTTGTCAGCTGAGTTCCGGCGAGTTGCATTCCATCGCCAGAGTCACCCGCAAAACGAACCGCGATTTCTTCGCGTTCGACAATCTTGACATGCGTACTAGATGTGTTTTCCGTCTGGGTCGAAACGACCATAATTAAAAACGACTCCACATTCCGGTTCGGCTAACTGGCTCAAAAGAACCGTCAGCCCGCCCGTTGGTCGGGCGTTCTATTGTGAGTCAAACCCCAGCTTATCTTCAGGAGGTTTACGACCCTCCGTCGCCGGGGAATCAAAGCCATGCAGTCTAAGCGAACGATCGTCTCAAAACAACCGCCGGCCCTACAAAAAATGGATAAAATACGCCACGCGTCACTCGCCCATCAACCCGCCAGAGACCAAAAGCCAACCCAGCGATTCGACCGTCAAGCGGGCCGCCACAGATCCAAAGCTCTGGCGGTTCATTTCTTTCAAAAACGCGGTACAATTCCCGTGCCTAATTATACCAATGCACGAGAGAGCAAGGCACCTACACTAGATCGGTTTACGGCGGCAACTCCGACAGCGGTTGTTCACCGAGTCCTGATCCGCAGCCCTATGAACCAGCGGCCCGGCCCAAACAAGACCGGTAACACCCGCCAGCAATCATCCTCGACGGGATTCGTCGAGCAGAAGAAGCAAAATAACGGCCTCAGCCACCGAAGGAGAAATCGCAGATGAGCAACAAAAACCCCAAAAACTGGGGATTCGCAACCAGAGCAATCCACGTAGGCCAAGAACCAGACCCAATCTCAGGAGCAACCGTTCCTCCGATCCACTTCACAAGCACCTACACCCAGAAATCCCCCGGAAACCATCAAGGCTACGAGTATTCACGCAGCGGCAACCCAACACGCGAGAATCTCGAAAAAAACCTCGCCTCCTTGGAAAAAGGAGCTGCCGGAGCGTCATTCGCATCAGGTTCCGCTGCCACCGCCTCCCTTCTCCACACCCTCTCACCGGGTGACAAGGTCGTCGCCTACGCAGACGTATACGGCGGCACATTTAGAATGCTCAAACAGGTCTTCGAGCCCCTGGGATTGGTTCCCGTATTCGCCGACGACGTAAGCCCGGAAACATTCTCCAAGCTAGTCGACGACAAGACAAAGCTAGTCTGGCTGGAATCCCCGACCAATCCGATGCTTCGATGCTTAGATATCGCCGCCATCGCCAAGATTGCCCACGCCGCCGGAGCGAGACTCGCCGTTGACAACACCTTCGCAACCCCAGCCCTGCAGCTCCCCCTCGAACTCGGCGCAGACTACGTCGTCCACTCAACCACAAAATACATCGGAGGACACTCCGACGTCATCGGCGGAGCAGTTATCACGAAAGACGCCGCCCACATGGAGAGAGTCGCCTTCTATCAAAATGCAACCGGCGGAGTCCCAG
This sequence comes from Phycisphaerae bacterium, assembly GCA_029260025.1. Taxonomy (GTDB): domain Bacteria; phylum Planctomycetota; class Phycisphaerae; order UBA1845; family UBA1845; genus JAJRUK01. Next base: position 5,062 of record JAJDDZ010000267.1, read on the forward strand.
GCCCGATGGACTGCTACCTCCAGCAAAGAGGCATCAAGACCCTCGCCATCCGAATGGAGCGTCACTGTCAAAATGCAACCACCGTTGCCAAGCATCTACAACGACACCCCAAGCTAGACGCCGTCATCTACCCCTTCCTTGAGGACCATCCCGACCACGCACTAGCCAAGAAGCAGATGTGCGGCGGCGGGGGGATGGTGTCCATGGTATTCTCAGGCGGCGGCGACTCTGCCATCAAGTTTTGTGAGAATCTCAAGGTTTTCTCACTCGCTGAGTCGCTTGGAGGAGTAGAATCCCTCGCCTGCCACCCAGCAATCATGACCCACGCCTCGATCCCCAAAGAAATCAGAGAGAAAAGAGGCGTAACCGACGGCCTAATGCGCCTATCAGTAGGAATCGAAGATATAACAGACCTAATCGCCGACCTAGACCAGGCAATGGCAAAAGCGTAGTCCGTTAACTAATTGGTGGCGAGCGGCTTTTTCTGGCCAGTCCCCCGGGTCGGGCCGAATCGAAACAATTGAAGGTTCGCCAGGCGTTATGCAACAACGAAGCGTGGAACAGATCGTCAAAGCGCTAAACGACGCCTCCGTTCGATATCTAATCGCCGGAGGCCTCGCTGTCGTCGCTCACGGGTATGTCCGCATGACGTCAGATGTCGATATGATAGTTGACCTGGAAGTCGATAACACCCGGCGCGCGCTCGGGGCACTCTCTGCGTTGGGTTACCGACCCCGTGCACCCGTCGCGATGGAGGAGTTTGCGAATTCCGACTCCCGCGACCAATGGGTGAACGATAAGAACATTACAGTTTTTTCGTTACAGAGCCCGGAGCATTCAGCGACTGAGATCGACCTTTTCGTTCAGCCTTTGGTTAACTTCACCGCCGCCTACGCGCGAGCCAAAACCGAAGAGGTTGGGGTGGGCGTTCAAGCGACTTTCATCGGCTTCGACGACTTGATTGCGATGAAGCAGTTAGCTGGCAGACCACAAGACATTGCCGACATAGACGCGCTTAAAAAATGCAAGGAATAGACAAGCCAATGAACGATCCCAACAAATCGAGTGACGACGGCTGGGATAGCGGCTGGGAAGAGCATAAGACCCGCCAACTCCGCCGCATGGCGAAACTTCCGCTCATTAAGAAGCTTGAATGGCTCGAAGAGGCGGCCGAACTCGTCGGATTCATTCGTCAAAGCGCCGGGGGCGACCGAAAAACACCAGGCTCACCCGTTTGAGAATCGCACTTCCCTATTCATTCGCAGTTAACACCTTGCATGCGTCGCTTGCTGCAGCAACAACGCGAGCGTACTCGGGTTTATCGAAGTAGAATCTGTCATCCCGCTTGTTTCCATAACGCTGAAATAGCGAATTGATCGCATCCAGAACTCGGGTAACGGCCTGAACCTCTTTATCATCCTTCAAGAACCCATATCCATCGATACGAGGGGAGGGGTGGAAACATCCGAAGATGTCGTTCACGGTGTCGCCAAAGCTTGAGGCAAAATTGTTGGGGTCGTATCCTTCCGGAGCGATCCCCTGGACCCACGCCTTCTGCTGGAACTCAAGATCAGACAGGCCCCGCAAGTCTTCGATCAAGAATCCTCTAGTATTCCGTGCTTGTTCCTCACGTGTTGGGTCCATTCGCTGTACTTTCCGCCCTTTCACGCCAATCCATTACGCCACTACCAGCTATAGTTCACCGCATAAGTAACAATCGCCTCCCCATCCTTCTCAATCTCAACCGGCAAGTGAATCGTCCGCGAATCAATCTTCTCAAAATTATGCGACTTCTGCGTAATCTCCCAGTTCGTCCACCGATATAGATTCTCCTTCACAATCACTTTCACTTTCTCATCCTTGTGATTACGAAGTTTAATCTCAACAGTCTCCGTCATCGTTTCCCGTCGCGAATCGACATCAAACGCAACCTGCCGCCGCTCCCCAACAACATCAAACGCACTACCCAGCTTGATCAAAACAGTCTCATCTTTGGGCGTATGATCAATCGTATCTTCCCCGATAAACTCCAGAGAGTTATCCGCCGCATCCAGCTTACTAACCCGAATCCGTCCAGATGGAAGCGGCATCCCCATCCCGCCTTCTTTCTCATTCTTAAACCGCAGATAAACATCAACCTTCTTATTCGATTGAAGTCCAAAATTCCGATCAACCATCGGACTAGCAAACACCCCGTAGTAAGCACCCGCCTGACCGTAATAAACCATCACCTTCTCGCACGGTACGTTCCGAGCAGCCGGGAAAAGCTCGATCTGCTTCGTAGAATTATTAGGAAGCGTTGTCTTGCGACCAAGCGTATAGAGGTGATATTCAAAAAACGACTTCTCCTCAAAACCACCATCCATCGACTTCATCTCAGCCATCGCCACCCGCCCACGCGGACTTCTAACTCCACCCCTAGGCTGCGGCGCACGCTGCACATCCCCCGCAATAAGCTTCAACTTCGCCTCAGGAAACGTAGCCCCCGACTGATTAATAATGCTAACCCACGCACCAATATCCAAAACCCCGCTATTCGCATCAGCCCCAGGCGCAAAAACAATATTATAATCCGCCCACCAGGTCATCGCTTTGGTCTCATAAGTAACCCGGGTCTCATGCACCCCCGGTTTCGCCGTAACAACATCCCAAACCAAAGTCGGCTTCGTAATCAGTCCACCCGGAAGCTCCGGGAATCGAACATTCGAATACCCGCTAATCACCTGCACACCCCCAGACGGGTTCTGCAAAACAATCCCCCCATCAGCGCTAAGCAGTTTCCCCGTATACGTATCAAGCTTATCCCCATGCGCCTTCTCAACCGTAATCTCCCGATCAAGAAACTTCTCCATGAGCTTCTGCGTACTAACCAGATCAAACTCATAATTCTGCTCAAGAACCCGCGTCCCAGAGGGATCCGTCAACGAAGAAAACCGCACAGTAGTAGGCTCAATCTCGCTAGCCACATCCGAAAACCGAATCGTCAATCGAGGCTCCGCAAAATCAACATCCCGCTCCTGCTTCACGATCGCATAACCAGGAATCTGCCGCCGCCACTGCGCCCCGTAACTACTCTGCTGCAGCCCGGGCTTATAAAGCTCAGCCGGCACCGCCCCCGGACCAGCCGTACTATAAATAGTCAATGCAGTAGACCCCTTAGACTCCTCAGCCAAAGCCCCACTTCCAACAAAACTGAAGAGAACAAACCCAACCGCCGCCATCTCGCAAAACAACCAAGTCTTCATCATGATGATCCTTTCAATTCCCCAAAACCGCCCTGCACGCCAAGCGCACCATACCACCACATCCTTGGACACAATAGTCCCCCGGCGGTTCCAAGAGAAAACGATCAAATCGAGGATGTGTTAGACCTGTTACACGGACAAAAAAACCGCGAACAAGAAAACGAAGTTTCTTCAGTGTGGCACCGGTTTGTAACCGGTGCAAAAAGGGGGTGAATGAAAACTGACAAGAATGGCAGTCGCAAGCCTACCCCTTCTCAATCCGCTCACGACCACCCATATACTTCCGCAGCGCCTCCGGAATCGAAACCGTCCCATCAGCGTTCTGATAAAGCTCCAAAACCGGTATCAAAACCCGAGGCGAAGCGATCACCGTATTATTCAGCGTATGACAGAAGTGAATCTTCTTAGCCCCATCCCGATACCGCAATTTCAACCGTCGCGATTGAAACTCATAAAATCGCGAAGCGGAGTGCGTCTCGCCATAGCTATCCCGCGACGGCATCCAAGTCTCAATATCAAACTTCTGAGCCTGACCCATCCCAAGATCGCCAGTACAAACATTCACAACGCGATAGGGCAGTTCAAGCGCCTGCATCACATCCTCCGCGTTCTGCAAAATCTCCGCATGAAGTTTCTTACTAAGTTCAACATCGTTGCGACAAATAATCACCTGCTCAACCTTATCGAACAAATGGATGCGATAAAGTCCCGTCGTATCCTTACCCGCAGCCCCAGCTTCCCGCCGAAAACAAGTACTCTGAGCACAGAGTTTAATAGGCAGCTCCGCCTCGGTAAGAATCTCATCACAGTGATACGCCGTCAGCGGAACCTCAGCCGTCCCTACGAGCGACTTCTCATCCCGCTCACAAAGATAGGCTTGATCCCGTCCACCCGGAAAATACCCCGTCCCATACATCACTTCTTCTTTGACAAGGACCGGCACCACCATCGGCGTGAACCCCCGCTCAACCATCATATCCTGAGCAAGGCGAAGCACAGCCTGGTGAATGAGTGCCCCGTCCCCTTTAAGAATATAGTTCCGCGACCCACCAAGCTTCACCCCGCGCTCAATATCGATAATCCCAAGATCCGCCCCCAGCGTAACGTGATCTTTCGGCTCAAACTCGAACTTGCGAATCTCCCCGACGGTACGAATCTCAACGTTCTCCGTGTCATCCGCTCCAACCGGCGCGTCCGGATCCGCCGGCTGAGGTATCGTAAGCATCGCCGCCTCAAATTCCTCAAGGATAGGCCCTTCCTCTTCCTCAAGCGCCTTGATCTTCGGCTTAATCTCAGAAAGCTCAGCCTGTATCCGCTCAGCCTCAGCCTTCACCCGCTTCGTAGCCTCCTCGCGCCCAGCCTCAGACGTCTCCTTGTCAATAAGTTGCTTGAACCAGCTCGACCCCGGGTTCCGCATCAGTCCAAGTTGCTGCCCGCTTTCTTTCACGGTCGTGCGATACTTGTCCAGCTCAAGCTGAAGTTCCCGCCGCCTCTGATCCACTTCGAGCAGCCGATCAACATCACAACGAATCTTCTTATCCACCGCGCTCGCCTTAACAAGCTCAGAATTCTCACGAATAAACTTAATATCAAGCATAGGATTCTCTACGACGATTCTAACCGCCACCGCAATTTCTTGTGTGGCACCGGTCCGCACCGGCACAAATTCTTGCCTGACACCGGTCCGCAACCAGCGCCATTTCTTGTCTGACACCGGTCCGCAACCAGCGCCATTTCTTGTCCGACAACGGTCCGCAACCAGCGCCAATTCTTGTGTGGCACCGGTTTCTAACCGGTGCTCTTGTAGGGTCCGCTGTGCGGACCAGCCGTTCGTTAGGTTTTCCGTAGGGCGGGCACCGCCCGCCGCAACTCGTAGGGTGGGCTATTGCCCACCGTCGAGCGTAGTAGGTTGGGTCATCGACCCAACATCTCCGAACCAACCGCGTGCCATGGCCAAGCGAAGCCCCGCCAAGCAGTCCCAACAAGGAAAACCCTGCATGCCGTCCCGTCGAGGCAAGAACCATGTAGGGCAGGTCGTTCTTTCGCCCCAAAGCGAAAGGTTGACCTGCCTCAACCATCGCCGCCAAATCCTACAACGACGTAGCCCCTCTGCAATCCCTTCTACGGTTGCGCGTCGATATCAAGTTTCTCAGGCGGACCAAAGTGTTCGAGGCACTGCCGAAACGCACGACGCTCCTCCATCCGTACATTCCAACCCGGATAAATTGGCTCGCGCTGCCGTTTCCCGTCTTTATTGCGAGCGTGAATAAATCCGAAACTCACCCGTTCGACCGCCTCCCACGGATACCACTTCGGCCCAGACGTGAAGTTGCATACAACCACGCCAGTAGCGCCCACGACCAAGTAGCGTTCACGCGCGGCATACCGATGCGATATCACCCCGCCCATCGCGAACAGCATCGGCTTGGCGAAGTTTGAAAGAGAGAAACTCGACCCTTCGACAAGCCTAGTTACTACGTCGCTGACGAGAAAAAAAGCAGCCATCAAGAAGAATGTATTGGTGAGCCCCGTCGGAGCTTTCGATCTCATCCAAACCCGCATCGACTCATCATACGCAAACCCACACTCCGGACACCTATGCTCCCCCGGCAACCCCGCCAGCGAATAACCACAAATCGGGCACGCCGTAAGAGCCTCACCACCGACCTGTTCAACCGATTCAGTCATGTTCGACCACCAAAACCACGCTCAAAAGCCCTAACCCACTGATCGCTTAAGAAATCCCCTTAATCGATCACCCGTCAAGTTATTCTAAACGCAGCAGCGCGCAAACGCTGCGCACCAGCGGAAAAAGAAAGAGGAGCAACGCCAGATGAGAAAACGACCAAACAAACCCATTTGTCCCCCTCACAGCACGGAATCAACGATGCCGCTCGATACAAACCCATTCTCAACCCATTGATCCCAAATGTAGAGCACCCCGAATCAAAAGTCGCCGAGCATCCCTTCCGATAATCAGCGGAGGGGTATCAGGTCTAAGACCTTGTAAGGCAGGACCATGTACCAAGCGCCAGAACCAACGAATTTCGTCCCCGTCAAAGCACTACGCTTGGCGATCGCTGCCATTTGCGCAGGCTGTCTAACCTTTGGCCTATCCTCAATCTGGCGTGTCGGCCTAATCGACGACGCCTACGTCTTCCTCGTCTACGCAAGAAACATCGCAGAAGGCGTCGGCCCCGTTTTCAACCCAGGCGAATACGTCGAGGGATTCACCTCCCCGTTGTGGACGTTCATGCTCGCCGCCGGCGGACTGTTGACCCCCGACTACGAAGGTCTTGCTTTTTGGTTCGGAATCGGATGCACCAGCCTCACCATCGTTCTACTTGCCCGACAGACGCTAAAAGCGTTCTCCGATTTCGCACTGACCCCGTTCGTACTAATCGCGACCCTCGCCGGCAGCCCGATCATCGTATTCTGGGGCGGAGCAGGACTAGACACCTCGCTCTTTTTCCTGATGGTCACAGCAACCATCATCTCCGTCCTAACAGACGAACGCCGCTCGAGAGTTTCTGCGACGACCGTCATAGTCCTGTGCTTGGCAACCCTCGCCAGACCAGAGGGAACCCTCCTGGCTTTCTTCGTGGGTGGCGTTTCGCTATGGCGCCGCCGATCCATCCTCCCGCTAGCGGCATATGTCGCGTTCATTGCAGTTGGGATCGCGATCCGGTTCAGCTACTACGGAGACATCGTACCCAACACCTTCCACGTAAGAGTCACAGCCACCTTCGCACAGCGAATCGTCATGGCCGTCGAGTATTGCGAGCCAGCGATCGTCGCGAATCTTTCCTTGATCGCGGTGATGTGCGTCGTCACGACCTTCGCCTGGCGATGGGAGCGATCATTCCGCAGGTACGCCACAATCTTACTTGCCTGGGTTGCCCTTTGGGTAACCTACGTCATCTGCATCGGCGGCGACAATTTCCAATTCCTGCGATTCTTCGTCCCAGTGATCCCGGCTCTGTTTCTACTTACAGTCGCTGCGATTCATGTGATTCAGCACCACGCAAATCGCTGGGTCGCAGGACCAGTCGCCGCGCTAACGGTGTTCTTGATAGTCATCTCGCACATACAAACATTCGAGCGATTCGCCCCAGGATTCCACGCGAACATGGCCCGTGCAAACGCATGGGGCAAGGTAGGAAGATGGCTAGCCGCCAACACACCGCCCGACGCCGTCATCGCAACCCCAGCACCAGGAGCAATGGCCTATTTCTCAAGGCGAACTACAATCGATATGCTCGGTCTCACCGACGTACAGATCGGGCGATATGGGCGCGTCTATTCGCAAGGGGCATACGCCCACACCAGATACAACACGGACTACGTCTTCGACCGCAATCCCGACATCGTCGTCTACCAGTCGTCCGGACGATACAAGGATCCCCTCTATCGCGATCCCGGCAGGATCCATCGGAGGTCGGGATTCGCGCTATTCGATTTCGTCCACGACCCACGATGCGAAGAGGATTATCAGTATTTCACTGAGTCGCTCCCGGACGGAACGATCATAGAAATGCAAAGACGCGCCCCCGCGAACGCCAAGTCGCCAGAAAATCAACAAGCAAGCGCCAAGAACTAACGTCCGGATTTCGCCGATCGAACTAGGCGATGCGGATGAGAGGACTCGAACCTCCACGCCCTTGCGGGCACTGGCACCTGAAGCCAGCGCGTCTGCCAATTCCGCCACATCCGCATACTATTTTTATAGGCTTTTCTCGCGCTTGCCGATTCTGTGTAGTCAGAATTTCAGCAATTGATCTCTCGGATCGATAGCGTATCTCAGCACCAGCGCGTGTCAACTTTCGAGGCCCCAAGCTAGACGATTTCAACCACCCACGATACAAAAGGGGGATGCAAACAAGCACGGATGCGAACATAGAAATGCTACTAAAAGACCTTAGCCACGCCCAGAAAGAAGCCGTGACGCACACGGACGGGCCTTTACTAATACTCGCCGGTCCGGGCAGTGGAAAGACCCGCGTTGTCACAAGGCGAGCAGCCTACCTCGCTTCCACGGTAACGAGTCCCCACAAGATCCTGGCGATCACGTTCACCAACAAGGGCGCCAAAGAAATGCAGGAGCGTGTCGACGTGCTAGGCGTCGCCGGCGGAATGACCGTCTGCACGTTTCACGCACTTTGTGCAAAGCTTCTTCGATGGTATCACGACCGCGCAGGCGTCCCAAGAAACTTCACGATCTTCGATCGCGACGACAAGCGCAAGCTCATCAAGAAGGCACTACAAGAGTGTAACTTAGCATCCGAAAACTGGTCGCCCGCCAGCGTCGAACAGGAGATTGGGAAGGCGAAGAATGCGATGCTCACGCCGGAAGCGTACGCCCAAAACTACGGCGACTACCAATCGCGAACGTACGCCAGGATCTACGAAACGTATGAAAAACTGATGAAAGAGATGGGGGCGCTTGACTTCGACGATCTCCTCATGCGGATGGCCATCACGCTAGAGAAAGATGGCGAGCTGCGCGATGAGTTGGAGAATCGTTTTCAATATGTCTTGATCGACGAATACCAAGATACCAATGCGGCGCAGTATAAGATCGCCCGTCTGTTGACCCGAGATCGAAAGAACCTCTGCGCCACGGGCGACCCGGATCAATCGATCTACGGATGGCGTGGCGCGGACATCGAGAACATCCTTTCGTTTGAAAAGGACTATCCGGCTGCACGCGTTGTAAAACTAGAGCAGAATTACCGATCGACGAAACGAATTCTCGCAGCGGCGGATGCGCTGATCGCGGGGAACTCGCAGCGCAAAGAAAAGTCTCTTTGGACAGAGAATGATGAAGGCTCGAAGGTGCGAATTGTGGCCTTCGAGTCGGGTGAGGCTGAGGCGTTTGGGGTTGCGCAGGACATTGCTCGTCAGACGAGGGGTGGAGCGTCGCTGCG
>JAJDDZ010000268.1 GCA_029260025.1 Phycisphaerae bacterium
GATCGCTTGCTAGGGGAACCCGACGAGTCGAATACAGTGACTTGCGCTGGCTCGTGCAACTCGTGTCCGGGTTGTCGCTGAGTGGTCGTCCAAACTTGTACTGAGGTTCTATCTCGCCCGAGCCTAGCGAGTGCGGACTCGTATGAGACACCGAGGGCGAGGGCAAGTCTGGCGATCTTCGACGAGACGCTGTCACCATTGTCAGGTTGAGGCAGGAAGTGGGCAAGAATATTCTCATCGTTGACGACGACCGCTCGTTCGTGGAGGCGGTTGCGTTGTTTCTTCAAGAACACGGTTTTCGAGTCTTGCTGGCCTTCGGCGGTCGCGAGGGTTTGGAAGAATTGCGCAATGGACACGCCGACCTCGCTATCATCGACGTGCATATGCCGGCGTTAGACGGCTTCGAATTGGCCCGCGTCGCCGCGAGTGCTTCTACCCCCGTGCCGACGATTCTGATCAGTGGAGACGATTCTCGCGACATCCAAGAGCGTAGCCTCTTCGCTGGAGCCCGATGCTTTCTGCCCAAGCCACTCGATCCGGATCATCTGCTCAAGTGCATCAGGGCGACGCTGCCGTCCGAAGACCAGGAATCACGGCCGGATTTCCCTTCGCTCAATGAATCGGGATAATCTCCACTCGTGGCGGATGTGCCGGTCGCCGCGGATGAGTCATTCTCGGGTACGCCCATGACGAGTGGCAGACTTGGTCCGCGCTGACAGAATGCAGCCGTGGAGAAAACGGCCTCGCCAGCCGTTGCCACGCGTCAATGCTTGTGGACGCTCGGAGGCCGAAATTTGAAATACATGCTGCTTGACTCAGCCACTCGAATTGCCGTTCTGTTCGCCGTCCTGGCGGGTACGTGGACATTCTTTTCTGATCGCGCCGTTAGGGGGCTGGCTAGTGACCCTAACGTACATGAGAGGCTTGACACGTATACGGGTTGGGCTTTCGTCGCTGTCGTCACGGCGCTGCTTTACTTTGAGCGCCGGCGAGCCGAGAGGGACCTGGGCGTGTTGTCCGCCGTCCTGCGTTCGTCGCACGAAGCCATCATAGGCAAGACGCCAGAGGGAATTATCACAAGCTGGAACAGAGGCGCGGAGATGATGTACGGATACTCAGCGAAGGAAATCATAGGACACTCGGCCTCTATCCTCGTTCCGCCCGATCGTCCAGATGAGTTCCGCGGACTGCTGGAGGGTGTGCGCCGTGGTGAACAGGTGGATCACCATGAAAGCGTTCGCGTGCGTAAGGATGGCGACAAACTCCACGTCTGCGTTTCGATTTCTCCCATCAAGAGCGTGACAGGTCGTGTGACGGGCGCGGCCATGATCAACCACGACGTCAGCCAACACAAGCGTGCCGAGGCAGCGGCAAGGATGGCTGAGGTCGGACGACTCGCCAGGGGGTTGGTGCATGAGATCCGGAACCCGCTCAACGCCATGCGCATGCAGATCGCCGTGATCCAGGCCAAGCTCAAGAATCCGACCGAACCAAATATCGACGTGGCGAGCACCCAGCTTTCCCGCTTGGAAGAAGAGGTTCTCCGTGTTCAGGATCTCGCACGCGGGTTCTTGGAGTACGGTCGACCGCCTGAAGACAAGTTGGAGGAGATCGACTTGTCCGGCATGCTTCGTGAGGTCGCTGAGTTCCAAAAACCCGCCTTGACGGCTCAAGGTATCAGCGTCACGCTCGATGTCGTGCCCGGTGCCGGCAACTCAATCGTGCTGATGGATCGCGCCCGGCTGCGCCAGGTCTTTCTGAACCTTGCCGAAAACGCCAGGCAGGCGATGCCCGGCGGCGGTACACTGTCACTTCGCGTCGCAATGCAGCCGCTCCGAACCGTGATCGTTGAGGTGCGCGATTCTGGGGGCGGGATCGCGGCCAGCCAACTCGGAAAGGTGTTTGACGCATTCTACTCCACGAAAGACGAAGGTCATGGTCTGGGGCTCGCCATCGCCAGCAAGATCATCGAGCGCGGAGGCGGCACTATTAGCGTTCAGTCCGAGGTCGGGCTCGGGTCGTGTTTTAAAATCACGCTTCCGCTTGTGTTAGAACCCGATCGTGAAGCGCGCGAGCTACCTTCAGCCTCGTCGGTCAGTGAGATCAAGTCATGAGAACACCGCAAGCTGAAAGGATCCTGCTCGTCGAGGACAACAGATCCAGTCGCGAGTCTACAAAGCTCTTCCTCGAAGATGCGGGGTTTGACGTCGTGGAGGCGGCTAACGGGATGGAGGCTTTGGAACACCTAGCGGATGGTATCTCAGCGGTCATCACCGATCTGGACATGCCAGGAATGAATGGAATGGATGTGCTCCGTGCTGTTCGGGAAGAAGCGCCCCACGCGCCGGTCATCATGTTGACGGGGCATGGAAACGAATCAGTCGCCGTCGAGGCTCTAAAGTCCGGTGCGTTCCATTACATCACCAAGCCAGCGAACCCCGAGAAGCTCGCGAACCTCCTGCGACAGGCCTGTGAAAAAAGCCGAATGACCGCAGAGATCGTCGCACTGCATCGGGAACTCATGGAACGGTACGGTTTCGCAAACATCCTCGGAACGAGCGATGCGATGCGGCGGGTGTTCGAGAAGATTCGTATGGTTGCGAACACGCGCAGCACCGTGGTAATAGAAGGCGAGAGCGGAACGGGCAAGGAACTTGTCGCGAGGGCTTTGCATTACAACAGCGCTCGCGCCGGCAAGCCCTTTGTGGTGATCAACTGCGCCGCCCTGCCTGCCAACCTCGTCGAGAGTGAGCTCTTCGGACATATCAAAGGCGCGTTTACGGGAGCATCTGATCGCCGGGTCGGAAAGTTCCAAGCGGCTGAGGGCGGAACGCTCCTGATTGACGAAATCGGCGAGATGCCCATGGATGTGCAAAGCAAGTTTCTTCGGAGTATCGAAAGTCGATCTGTCACCCCGGTCGGAAGCAATAAGGAAATCGAAGTCGATGTGCGCATCGTCGCGGCGACCAACCGACACCTCGAAAGTCTTGTCTCGGAAGGCAAGTTTCGCGAAGATCTTTTCTATCGCCTCAACGTCGTAAGCATTTCGTTGCCGCCCCTGCGTGAACGACGTGAGGACATCCCGATTTTGGCGCGGGCGTTCATCGACGAATTGGCTTCGGAGAACGAACGACCTATCCGCGATGTATCTCCGGAAGCCCTGGCTCATCTTCAGGGTTTCGATTGGCCGGGAAACGTTCGGCAGCTTCGCAATGTCTTGGAAAATGTCGTGGTCACAACGATGGGAGAAGTGATTGAGACGCAGCACTTACCCGATCCTATCCGTGCGGCGCAGCCTTCGCCCTTGACGGCGGCGCTAGCGAGACATGGGCTCAGGCTCGACGAACTTGAGAAAGAAGCCATCCGGCTAGCTCTGGAGAAAGCCAGAGGCAATCGTAACCAGTCGAGCGAGTTGCTTGGCATCAGTGTGCGGACACTCCAACGGAAGATACGCGAGTACGGACTCTAGGCAATACGCGGCGTATCGATATCGCACCCAGGCGTCCCCATCTGTGGTAGGCTGGAGCCGTGGGCGATACGGTCTTCAACGGCCAAAACGTCCGGTGGTCTTTCCTCCACGACAGATTGGCCGGGGCCCGCGTCGCGACAAGACCCAGCGCACGTTATCCATCTCAGTTCTATCTCGATTTAGGAAGCACGCAGGCGGTTTCGCCCCTGGGAAGCAGGTGATTTCGGTTGGCACGCTGGTTGCCCCTGTGCCTTCGGGAGTGACGGCGTAGAGCCGCCGACCCGACCAGGTGAAACCAGTTCTTGCTGGGGAGATGCACCATGCACGACGTGCTGTCAATCGAAACACCGCTGGCCATTCAGCGAGCAGGTCGCAGTTCGATTCATCTTGAAAGCAGGGGGAGATTCGGCGCGAACGAATCTGAACAACCACGCAGGAGCAGGTGGGAACGCCGTTCATCCTTCTTGGTCGCGATCGCGCGGGAACTATCGACGGTACAGGGCGGTACGGATTCAGACCATCTGCGCGCTGCGCGTCGGCTGCTGGCTGACGCTTTTGACGCGATAGAGATGCGTTCGGCGCCGTCGTGAATCGCGAGTCGGGTACGGCTCATCGTGGCTCGATGTCATGCCGTCGCGGAAACTGGGAAGCGAAACGGCGTCGTTTGACAGAGTAACTGTAGCACTCGGAAGAAAGGAGTAGCTCGTGGTCAAACTCAATGAATCAACCATGCAAAGTGATCATTCGTACTGGCTTAATGATTTCGCCGCTTGGAGTCGCGACATCGAATGCTGGAAGGCCCGTCACGATGTAGCACTGTCCCAAGTGGTGCGCCAATACGCGAGCATTGTGGCCCTACAATCCGTCGTTGACGAGCATGCGGCGATGATCGACGCGTATACGGATTTGTGCGATCGCCACGCCAGTGCGATGACATCTGACTCGCAACCGGACCAGCGCGGCGATATGACGTTGGTTCACAGTCAGATGGGTGCGCGACACGACCGCCTCAAGGAAACTCACGAACGGATTCGACGGCACCATAGTTCGGCAGCGTTCAGATTCATCCAAATGGAGTCCGCTAACGGGCACGATGTGGAGGCTGAGACATGAACCACGATCCATTGACATCGCCGGATACCTGTGCGGTCCACGGTGGGGTGGATAATTATCAATTCCGGCCCGTGGTTCCACCGATCTACGCGACTTCGACGTTTTCATTCGAGAGCGCCGCCCAAGGGGAAGCACTCTTCGCCGGAAAGCATGAGGGGTACATCTACAGTCGCTTGGGAAACCCGACCGTAGGCGCATTGGAGAAGTGCGTCGCGGAGTTGGAACGCGGGCACAAGGCATTTGCGTGTAGTAGCGGGATGGCCGCCATTCAGACGACGCTGTTCGCGCTGCTAGAAGCGGGCGATCATTTAATCTGTAGTGAGGCGGTGTACGGATCGACTTCCACGCTCATTGAATCGATCATGGGTAATCTCGGCATCGAATCGACATTCGTCGATACGTCGGACTTGAACACGGTTCGCCGTGCCATGCGCCCGAACACCAAGGTCGTTTACGTCGAGACGCCCGGCAATCCAACGTTGGTGATCACCGACATCCAGGGAATCAGCGAGGTAGCACACGAGGGAGGGGCGCAGGTCGTTGTCGACAACACCTTCATGAGCCCTATTCTCCAACAACCTCTTCTCTGTGGCGCTGATATTGTCGTTCACAGTATGACGAAGTTCCTCAACGGTCACGCGGATGTTGTGGCCGGCGCGATCATCGTCAAGGATGAGGTCATGTATGCGCAATTCCGCAAGGTGCTGAACCAGCTCGGCGGTGTGCTCGGTCCGTTCGAGGCCTTTCTTGTTCATCGCGGTATCAAGACGCTCGCAATTCGCATGGAGAGACACTGTGAAAGCGCGATCAAGGTTGCACTCTTCCTAGCGGACCATCCGGCCGTCGAGTGGGTTCGATACCCAGGCCTGAAAAGCCATCCACAGTACGAGCTAGGTCGCAAGCAGATGTCGGGGGCCGGCGGATTGATTAGCTTCGGGTTAAGGGGCGAACTGGTTGCGGGACGGGAGATGATGAACGCTCTTAGACTATGTACGTTGGCTGTGAGCCTCGGGGGTGTCGAGACACTGATTCAACATCCCGCTACGATGACGCACGCCTCAATGGGTCGGGAGTCTCGCAAACGTGCACAGATTACGGACGGACTCGTCCGCTTGTCTGTTGGGATCGAAAACGTTGACGAGATCATCGCCGACCTCGCGCAGGCCTTGGACAAGGCATCTCAGCCGACTCCGACGGCCAAAGCGATGAAAGCTCATCCCGCCCCTCGCACGGAGTGCGTAGGCAGCAAGCTACTATGAGGCGACCCGAGATGGAGATCTGAAATGATAAGCACGTTTGAAGGTCACGAACCCGTTATCGCTGAATCGTCGTTCGTCCATCCAAACGCGGATGTGATCGGCCAAGTTACGATCGGTTCTTCATGTTGGATTGGTCCGGGGGCGCGGCTTCGCGGCGACTACGGCCGCATTACCATAGGTGACAACACGAGTGTCGAGGACAACTGTGTTATTCACGCTCGTCCCGACGAGGAGACAAACATCGGAAGTTGGGTGACCATTGGCCACGGCGCCATTGTACATAATGCGACGATCTTGGATTGGGCTGTCGTGGGAATGGGAAGCATCGTGTCCGATTGGACCACGATCGGCGAATGGGCGGTAATTGCAGAGGGCGCGGTCGTGCGGCAGCGCCAGACGATCCCCGGCGGCGCCATCGCCGTGGGCGTTCCCGCGCGTACGCTGTCAAAGCGCGTCGATGAAGCCTACAAAGCAGAGTGGACGAAGTTCAAACGCATTTACGTTGGTCTCGCTCGGCGGTATCAGGCATAACATGACTAAGCATGTCGAAGGTTAGGAGAACCATCATGGTTGCTAATAACACCGGGAAAAGCGCTCTAGAAAGTGACCACACGCGCTGGCATGCGGATCATTTGTCCTGGGCTGGGGAGGTGCAAGAATGGGAGCACGCGATCGATGCCGCTCTCTTTGACGTCGAGCTGGCGCTGTGGGACAAGCAGTATGCCAAGCTTGACCGGGGGTCGCCTCTCGATGCGCTTGAACGGATGTACACGGCGCTCAATGACCTCGCCACCGCGCTCCGCGAGCACGGGGATAGGATTCGCGAACATGAGGCGGCTTTGATCCAACACCGCCGCCAGCTGGCGGTCGTCCCGAGGTTGGATGCATCAGATGCGGCGGCATCGGGGCATCGGATCAT
>JAJDDZ010000269.1 GCA_029260025.1 Phycisphaerae bacterium
CACCAATCATGGAGGGAGGAAGTTTTTGAAACGGAAACCGCCCGTAGATCACCCGGCCATTGATAAGATCGTCCTGTTGATCGTGAGCGGACTGGGCAAGGAAGCGTTGAAGGCCGCTTGCGTCGATAAGCTCGGCGTGAAAAAACAGGGACTTGCCAAGGTTCTCAAAGAGGCCCGCCGCCGACTCACTTGCGCCGCAGAATACGACCGCGATGAGCAGGTCGGGACCGCGATAACTCGCGTCAATGACATCTACGCCCGCGCTATCCGCGACGGCGACATCAAGACCGCACTCACAGCTCAACGCGAAATCAACAAAATAATGGACCTCTACAGCGCGGCACCGACTAGGCTTGAGGGTGGGGATGAGGTTTCGGACGAAATTGAGACGACCGACCCTGACGAAAGCGAACTCGCTGCGATCCGTAAGCATCTGTTGCCGCTGGGGTTGGCAGGTGCCAAATACCCACTACGGGAGCATGCCCGCATCGCCGCCGACCTGATCCGGGAGTCGAGGAACCCCAAGAACGACAAAGGGAAATGATCCAGACCGCTACCAACGCCGGCGACGATCATCGCAAAGAGCAGGCCCGCGCACGCAACTCCACCGAAAGCAAGATCAGTGGAGACATCGGCGATATTCCGCCTGTCGCGGGCGGGTGGTGGAGGAATGGAAGGTTCGGCCTGACCAGTTCGACAATCACTGGTTCGACTGTGTTGTCGGCTGTGCGGTTGGCGCGTCTATCGAAGGTTCAATCCTATTCGGCACGCATGCGAAGCCGCGTCAACGCAAACACTTAACGCAAAAGGATTTCATAAGACACCGATGACGAAGCCATCGCCAAAGCAAGACGACAAGGACGTCGGTCTCGAATGCCCCGCTTGCAGTTGCAGACACTTCGTCGTGAATGGCACGGTCAAACGCAACAACACGATCATTCGATACCGAAGCTGCCGCCACTGCGGGAAGCGCGTATCGACGCGTGAGAGTTTGAGAATCACGAAAGCACCGAAGAATTGATGCAACAATGCCGCCCAGTGCGAAGAGGACTACATGCCGAGCCGGTTCTATGCTAGACTTGCTAAATGGCTACTTCGCTCAACTGGGACCATCTTCGCGCGCATGGCGGCTCACAGGCCGAATCGTTCGAGGAGCTCTGTTGTCTGCTTGCCAAGTATCCTGACGACCGCGAACGCCGCGACGTTGAGGGCTGGAAGTTCGACCGACGAGGGAGACCCGATGCTGGTTGCGAATGCGTTTGGATACGCCCGGACGGATCGGTCGAGGGGTGGCAAGCGAAGTGGTTCCGCAATACACCCGGAGGATCGCAATGGACGCAGCTCAATAAGTCGATCAAAACCGCGATCGAAAAGCACCCACTGCTTGACACTTACGTTGTCTGCATTCCGCTAAATCGCGGAGATCCTAGGAAAGATCAGCAACGGTCGTTCATGGGCAAGTGGAATGACTTTTGCGACAATTGGAGAGAGAAAGTCCAGGCTCTAGGGCGAACTATCACTATTGAGTACTGGGGTGAAAGCGAGCTGTTTGATGAACTGATGAAGACTCGTCATCTCGGACGGAGGCGATACTTCTTCGATCGTGAGTTGTTTCAGCCGTCGTGGTTCGCGGAACACGTCGCCGTCCAGGTTGCAAACGCAGGACCGCGATATTCGCCTGAGGTGAATGTTGATGTTCCGGTTTCGGGCTTCATAGAACCGCTCGCCAAGTCGCCTGCCTTTCGAGAGAGAATAGGTGAGCGTCGAGTAGACCTCGAAAGAGTCTCGGGAAAAACCGTCGCTAAACTCACGAGACCTGGAATGGAAACTCTGGGCCGGGCGATCCAGATTGCTACCAGCCGGATCATTGCTGCAAGTGCCGAGTTCGAAGCGGAACCAAGTATCCAACCAAGAGTTGGTCTTTTGGACGAAGCCGTGTCCCAATACAACCGAGTGCTGTCTATCAAAGCGACGCTCGACCGCAACACCGACGACGAGACTACAGCGGAGCCTGATGCCAAGAGTCCCAAGGGCCTGTCCGACCGGGAACTTCGGGAGTTTGAGCGGTGTTCGATAGCGTTACTGCAGGAGATGTCGCTCGGCGCAGCGCCCATGGCGTTGACTGCGTCCTCTTGCGTTATCGGGGACGCAGGATCTGGAAAGACGCATTTGTTCTGTGATCTGGCTAGGCGGCGAACGAAAGATTGCCTGCCAACGTTACTGTTTCTTGGCCAACACATGACCGCCACCAGTCCGTTGCAACAACTCAGGAATCGGACAAATCTGGGTTTTGAGTCCACCGAAGAATTCCTCGGCGCTCTGAACACTGCAGGCGAGTTGAGCGGCCAGCGAGCTATCGTATTCATCGACGCACTCAACGAAACCCAAGATGACCCAAGGCGATGGCGAGACGAACTACCAGGAATGCTGTCTTTGCTGGGCAGGTTCCCCTACATCGGGTTAGCGGTCTCCGTCCGTGGAGAGTTTGCACGCACAATTCTACCGGCGTTGTCTGAGTGCAGACTCCCGCGTATCGAGCATGAGGGCTTTGCAGAAGTACACTATGAAGCTGTCCGCACCTACTTTGGCCACTACCAAATACAGATGCCGGGCACACCACTGCTCGATCCCGAGTTCACCAACCCGCTCTTCTTGAAGATGTTCTGTCGCGCCATTGCCGGAGAACCCCAACGAGGCAATCGTCCGATTCCCGCAGTTTTCCCTGCAGGTATCGAGGGATTCTCACGGGTTTTCGACTACGTCATCGCTCAGGCAGACAAGCGATTAGTATTGAAGTTGGAGCTCGACTGCGACGCGATCGAGCGTCCTATTCAAGCCGCGTGTACCGGTCTGGCACGCATGATGGCGGACCGAGGTTCATCGTATCTGCCTCGGGCTCAAGCCGTGGAGTACCTCCAACAGCTAATAAAGCCTGCGAAGAAACACGTCACTCCGCTGAAGGCGCTAGTGGAAGAAGGTCTGCTAGCCTTTGATTTGTATGACGACCCAAATAGCGACGAATTTCTCGAAGGCGTCCGGTTCGGTTACGAGCGACTCGCCTCGCATGTATTTGTGCGGGCAATACTCGACACCCACTTCGACCCGAAGGCTCCATCCATCGCCTTTCACGATGGGTCTCCGCTCGCGACGCTGCTCGAAGAGGAGCCATGGGGTCTGAAGTACCCGAGCGAGGTTGCCGCACTGTTTCTCCAGCTCCCCGAACGTCACGGGGTCGAACTATTCGAAGTCGTTCCTGGGCTATACGGAAAGCGCGAATTCGAGATTACGTTCTTGGAGTCACTAAAATGGCGACATACTGATTCGTTCGGAAATGCGACGCCCGCGGTCTTGGATAGAGTCTTAGGCAGCAAATGGGATCATATGGATGCTTGGGTCGAGGTTCTCCTCACCGTTGCTATGAAGCCCCGACACCGGCTCAATGCGCTTTATCTTCATGAGTGGTTGCTCAAGATGCGCATGCCATTGCGAGACTCGATCTGGTCGATCCGGTGCCAGAGCAGTTACCAATATTCGAAGGCGGCACGACGGATAGTGGATTGGGTGTGGGCAAACGGCGCCGATCCACAACTTGACGAGGAAGTCGCCTTTCTGTTCTCAATTGTCCTATCGTGGTTTCTTACGAATCCTGACCGATTTCTTCGGGATCGATCGACAAAGGCTGCCGTTACGTTGCTATCGACGCGTCTTCCCATCCTTGAACGATTGCTTAAGGCATTCGTGGTGGTGAATGATCCCTATGTTGCGGAGCGATTGATGTGCGTGGCCTATGGTTGCGTCATGCGAAGCCGTGACGTCCTAGGAATTGGTTCAGTCGCTCAGTCGGT
>JAJDDZ010000270.1 GCA_029260025.1 Phycisphaerae bacterium
AAAAGCGAAGGGAGACGACTCATGTTGAACACACAAAACGTCTGGAAGGGCGGACTCACGGTGATGGCTGCGGTCGCGTCGCTTGCCGTTCCGCAAACGGCAAGTGCCGAGCATAATTCTCGCGGATGCGGGAACTATAACGCACCCACAACGTATGTTAGCTATCAACCGGCCCATTACGCCCCGGTTTACACAGATCGTCAGGTCGCCTACACCGCCCCGGTTCGGTCGCCTCGGGTAGAATATGTTGAGCGAGCACCCGTTCGCGAGGTCGTTCGCTATGTGCCCCAGCCGGTCCGTACACGAACCGTCTACGTTCAACCACGACGCGATTACTACCCTCGGACGGTTCGTTACTCATCGCGGCATCACAATCGTCATAGCGATTATGGATACCGCACGAGTCATCACGGTTCGCGCCACGGACCTCGTTACAGCAGGCACGGTAGTCGCCACGGGTCGCGCGGGTTCCGTCTGGATGTCGGTCGTCTGCACATCGGTGCAAGACGAGGCCACCACGGCGGGGTTTCGGTCAGGGTAGGGCACTAACCCCAGCCCGGCGATGAGCTGGCCTGGCGATGAGACAGTACTTTTGAACAAGTAGCGCACCGCGCGCCTCACAGGATGAACGACCCCCGTCGCACTCAGCGATGGGGGTCGTTTTCTGTCTTGGCAGCGCGCCCTTCGAGCACTTCACAATTTCACATACGTCATACGCCCGCGTGACACCAATGCGCGCGATCGTAAGGATTTCACATGAAGCATAACCCAAAAACCGCCCGAAAATAGATATATCGTTGCATCCCGGCGGTTCACCTGCTATTCTAAGCGCCCACAAAGCCCGCAGGGCCGCGGGGGAAATAAGAGCGAACTTGTCGCCACGGAGGGCGATGAATCTCAAGACAGGGAGGTTGTTCACACCCATGTTGCTTAAACGCGTTTCAATGTGCGGCTTCAAGAGCTTCTGCGACAAGGTCGATTTCGACTTTGGCGAAGGAGTGACCTGCATCGTTGGCCCCAATGGTTGCGGAAAAAGCAACGTCGTCGACGCCGTCAAATGGGTCCTCGGCGAACAGTCTGCCAAGGCTCTTCGCGGACGACAGATGATCGACATGATCTTCAACGGATCGAGCTCGCGCAAGGCGAGCGGCGTCGCCCAGGTCGATCTTATCTTCGATAACACTGACGGAACACTGGGACCCGATCAAACCGAAGTCACCGTCACGCGAAAACTCTACCGCTCGGGCGAGAGCGAATACCTGCTCAACGGTCAAAGTGCTAGACTCAAAGACCTTCGCGAACTTTTTCTTGATACCGGCGTTGGCGTCGATGCTTATTCGGTCATCGAACAAGGTCGCGTTGATCGCCTCTTGCAAAGTAGTCCGGTCGAACGACGAGCCATCTTTGAAGAGGCAGCCGGGATCAGCAAGTACAAGGCGCGAAAGAAAGAAGCGGAGCGTAAGCTCGATCGAACAAATCAAAACTTGCTTCGCGTCGCCGACGTGATCGAGGAACTCGAAAAACGCCTCCGCAGCGTCAAGCTCCAGGCGGGCAAGGCGAGAAGCTATCAGGAATATCAACAGCGACTCAACGAGCTGCGATCGACCTACGCCATGGCGGAGTTTCACCGGTTCAGTCAACAGATCGACGGTCTAACCCGGCAAGTCAGCGAGAACAGCGACAAGGCAACGAGTATTCGGACGAAAATCGACCGCCAAGAGGTCGAGTCCACCGAGGCAGCATTAGAATTAGACCGCCTCGCAGACGAGTTGGGCGACATCGACAACCGACTCGTCCAAGCGAAGTCAGAACTGGCTGCCCAGACAGAGCGAATCGAATCTGCCAAGCATAGACTTGAGGAACAGGCCTCTCTTCGCACGCGAACTCGGGAAAGGCGAGATAACGAATCCGTCCGACTTGCAGAGACGACAAAAGAACTCGATCGCGTCCAGGAATCGGCCGTCACTCTTCAAGAAGAAACGCAAAGCTTGCACGCCAAGATCAACGAACTCAACGAGACCGATCGCGCGCTGGCTCGCGAAATTACAGAGGCAAGAGCGACGCTCGAAGATGAGAAGGCAGGCGTGCTGGAGTTGGTTCGGCGCAGCGCTCAAACGCACAACGAAATCACCCGAATCAATACTCATCGCGAGTCACTGGTCACTCAACAAGGCAGGCTCGCTGAGCGTGACGCAAAAGTCGCAACCGAGTTAGAAGTCGTTCTCGTTCAAAAGGCGAATCTGCAGCACAGACTCAAAGAAGTAGACGTCATTATTGGGCAGGAAACGCAAAATCTAGAAGAGAAAAAGGAAGAAGCGGGGCGGTTGGGGCAGTATCGTCAACGATTGGTCGAGGAGCTCGCCGAGGGCAAGGAACGCCGAAGCGCTCTGGCCTCAAGACAAGAACTCCTTAGCGATCTTCAACGAAAAATGGACGGCGTGGGCGCAGGCGTTAAGAAGGTTCTCGCCGCCAAACATAGCGACCAAGAGGGTCAGCGCTACGCCGCTGTACAAGGGATCATTGCAGACGTCTTTGAAACAGACGTAGCGCATGCGGTCGTTATTGAGGCTGCCCTCGCCGGCAGCGATCAAGACCTGCTGGTCAACGACAGCGCGAGCTTCCTTTCAGATGGTAACACTTTCGGCGACTTGCCAGGTCGATTGACCGCCCTTTGCGCAGACCGCATCCCGCCAGTGGTCAACGCACGAGATTTCGCAGATCAACCCGGGTATGTTGGACGTGCGATCGACCTGGTTCGTTACGCTCAAGAGCACGAACAACTCGCGCGTCATTTGTTTGGAAAAGTGATCGTCGTTCGCGACCTCGCGTCGGCACTGCCGCTATCAAATCTCGATAACGACTGCCATCGTTTCGTTACGCAAAACGGGGAACTCGTCGAACCAGATGGTCGCGTCATTCTCGGTCCCGCGGACCTTGAGTCTGGGCTCATTTCTCGAAAGAGTGAACTTCGTGAGATCGACATCACCATCGCCCAGCTTGATGAGCAGCTTGCGTCCCTTTCCGACCAACTGAACCGCACCGACGCCGAAGCAGGGCATCTAGACACCGTCCAGCAGGATCTTCGATCAGCCATCTACGAATCCAACACAGCCCGCGTCGAGGCGAACGCCGGTCTGCAAAACATCGACGAAACGGTCGCCCGCCTCACGCAAGAGCAACCCCTCATCGCTCAAGAGGTCGCTTTTCTTGAACAACAGATCAACGACGCGATTGACCATTCCGAGGTCAGTGGTCGTTCGCTCGCGGTCCTGGAGCAGCAAAACAAAGAGCGTGAAGCCTTGGTCGATGTTCACGTGGCGAAGATCGAAGAATTGGTCAAGAGGCGAGACACGGTTCAAGAAGAGCTGACTTCGTACAAAGTCGCATCCGGTCAGTTAACAGAAAAACGATCCGCAGCCGCCGAGACAATCAATGGGTTGCGTCGCACGCTCCATGAGCTTGACGCAGCGGTCGCTTCTTGCGACAGCGACTTGGAGCAGTGCGAGCAGCGCATCGACGAAGCAAACGACACCATCGCCACCGGTACATCGCGAGTCGCCGACCTTCGCACGCAAGTCCAAAAGCTCGAAGGGAAGGCAGAGACGATCCGTAATCGCCGGGACCAGGTTCGATTGGATCTCGAAGCGCTCGCCCACGCAACCCGAGCGGCAAGAAATGAGCTGACTGAGGTCGAGAGCAAGCTTCACGAATCTGAAATGCAGCTCGCCCAGGCGAACGTCCGCCGCGATGAGCTTTCAAGTCGAACGCTTGCGGAGTTGGAAATCGACCTTGCCGAGCGATACTCAGAGTACGAACATCAGGAGCAAGACTGGGCTGAGGTTGAAGTTGAAATTGGTGAGCTTCGCGGCAAAATGGACCGCTTGGGCAACGTCAATCTCGACGCCATCAAAGAACTGGCTGAATTGGAAGAAAGGCACGAATTCCTAACCACCCAGCGCGACGACCTAGATAATTCGCACCGACAGCTCGCCCAACTAATCGACACGCTCAATCGCGAGTCGCAGCAGCGATTCCAGGTTGCCTTCGACGAAATCCGCAACAATTTCAAGTCGCTCTTCCGAAAGTTATTCGGCGGCGGTAAGGCTGACATCATTCTAGAAGACATAGAGAACGCGCTCGAGTGCGGAATTGAGATCGTCGCACAACCCCCGGGCAAGGAGTTACAGTCGATATCCCTGATGTCTGGTGGCGAAAAATCCATGACCGCCATCGCCCTACTCATGAGCATCTTCCGAACGCGCCCGGCGCCGTTCGCTTTCCTAGACGAGGTCGACGCCGCCCTCGACGAGGCAAACAACGACCGCTTCAACCGAATCATCCAGGAATTCGTAAGCGAAGCTCAGTTTATGGTTATCACTCACTCCAAGCGCACGATGGCTATCGCCGGTCGTCTATACGGAATCACCATG
>JAJDDZ010000028.1 GCA_029260025.1 Phycisphaerae bacterium
AGATCTATGACACAGCGAAGGTTCTGCATGTTGATGACTCCACGATAACCATATGGCACAACAGCAGCCCACCAGCCCAAACAAAATCACATCCGAAATCCAGGCCATCTATTCGCGATCACCAAATGTGCGGGAGAACCGGTAAAACCGGCCAGTAATGTGCGGGTGAAAACCGGCCATTTTGAGGAGACGTGGGTTTGCCACGAAGCTCTTCCTCCAAAAGGAGGAAGCTGTGGCGAATCAACTCAAGATGGCCAAGGTACAGACAATTCTTACGTTACGCGCTCGTGGCTGGTCCTATCGACGGATCGGTCGTGAGCTTGGCGTTCACCGGGAGACCGCCGCTCGTTATGCGCGGCTGGCGGAAGCCCTGCCAGGGATTGACTCTGGTGACGATGCCGACCAAAACCAGCCAAACCTGCCCGCCGGGTTGGACGATCAAAACCGGCCAAACCCGCCCACCGGGTCGGAGCCTCAAAGTTCCGGTCCTCGCAGTCTGGCTGAACCCTTCCGCGAGTTCATCATCCAATGCCTCGATCAGGGATTGAGTCGCCAGCGAATCTGGCAGGATCTCAAGACTGAGCATGCATTTGAAGGGGGCTACGACAGCATCAAGCGGTTCGCTCGGCGACTGCGGACCGACGGAGCGCTGCCGTTTCGACGCATGGAGTGCGCTGCTGGCGAAGAAGCCCAGATCGACTTTGGAACTGGTGCTGCGATTATCATGCCAGACGGCAAACGCCGTCGTACCCACGTCCTTCGAGTCGTCTTAAGTCATTCGCGTAGCCGACAAGGAGTCCGTCAGCGGTGAGGTGAAAAGTGCGCTGGCGTCACGCGCGAAGGATTTCGGTGTCGTGATCAAGAGCGTTGGTCTTAAGGACATCATCTTACCAGGCGAGATGAAGACGATCCTAAACCAGGTGATCGAAGCTGAGAAATCAGCTCAGGCAAACCTGATCAAGCGCCGTGAGGAGACAGCCGCGGCGCGAAGCCAGGCCAACACTGCGAAACTGCTGGCAGAAAACCCGACGCTCGCAAGGATGAAGGAGCTGGAGCAGCTTACGGAAATCCTTGCCGGAACGCGTTCGACATTCGTATTCGGGAGCGGCGATATGTCTGAGCAGGTTCGAGGGCTTGTAGGTAGTTCGCAGACGAAGGATGCGTGATGGCTCAACGTTTGTTAGACTGCAATACGAGGATGTCCGCTCGATTCATGGGCGGGCATCCTCCGCTGTTTTGGGTAATAGGAGTTGCAGATGTCAAGAGTTGAAAAAAGACAGCTAACGCCGATTGCAGACATTTCCACAGACTTGGCTTGCCATAAGTTAATTAATGCAAACGCCGGGCTCGACAAAGAATTGTACATCTTGCTTCACTGCGGAATTCCGAACTGCCGGAAAGTGAAAGGCGGCGATTTCGCGAAAATCCAGACAGAACAAGAGCACGATTTCAACGTCCTTCGACTCACCCCAGATGGCGTGGAGCGGATTGAAATTGCCAACCAGACGTGGAACTACCATTTCGTGCAACCTTTGGCGGACGAGCGATTACTTCTCGCAGGCGCCCGATCCTGCCGTAGAAGCGCTACCGATATTGACCACAACGCTCGAATTTTCGACCGGTCTGGCCAATCAATAGGCAGTTTCACGATTGGCGATGGAGTTGAGGATGTTCAGACTACAAGGGATGCCGAGATTTGGGTGAGCTACTTTGATGAGGGCGTCTTCGGGGATGAGCCGATGGGAGCGAACGGGCTTAATTGTTTTGATCCATCTGGCAAGCTTGTGTTTGGCTACGAGCCGTCCGGTGGTCTTGATCACATTTGTGACTGCTACGCCCTCAACGTACCTAATGATGACGATGTATGGTTTTATTATTATACTGAATTCCGTCTTGTCCGGTTGCAACGTGGGCAACCGTTATCATGGTGGTCGTGTCCGATTGAAGGATCGAATGTCTTCGCGATCGAGGAGGACTTGCTACTTATGCAGAACGGGTATCCTAAGCATGATAGTTACCGAATCCTTCGTTTAGGGAAGCCGCCACAAATGGGTACGCTTCGTTCCGTGCGTTTCTTGAACGACTCCGGAGATTGCATCTCCGGCGCTTTGTACACCGCGCGCGGACCGTATCTGTACTTACTTGATGGTGCTCGAGTTTATCGTGTTCGTCCAAGCGAATTCGTCTAGGTAGCAATTTGATATGTTGTTAACAATCACAACAGCCAGTCAACCGGCCACCGATCTTGGCTATCTGCTGCACAAGCATCCGGATCGTTGCCAGAGTTTCGATTTGGCGTTCGGGAAGGCGCATGTTTTCTATCCGATGGCTGGAGAGAATTATTGCACGGCTGCGCTGCTGCTCGATGTCGATCCGGTCGGATTGGTCCGTAACCGTCGCGGACCGGCTGGCGATGGCTTTCACCTTCGGCAGTACGTCAATGATCGGCCATTCGTTGCTTCATCTCTGATGAGTGTAGCCATTGCGCGTGTGCTCGGCTCGGCGCTTTCTGGTCGATGCGAACAGCGAAGCGAACTGGTCGGGCAGTCGATGTCGCTGACGGCCAAGCTAAGTGTCGTACCCTGCCGAGGTGGCGACGGTCTGTTGCGTCGTTTATTCGAGCCGCTGGGCTATCGCGTAACTGCAACGCGCCATCCGCTCGATGAGAAGTTCCCCGAATGGGGTGAAAGTTCGTACCATACCGTCGAGTTGTCGGCTGAGTGCCGACTGCAAGACTTGCTCGCGCACCTGTACGTCCTGATTCCAGTGCTTGATGACGACAAACACTACTGGGTCAGCCGTGACGAAGTGAACAAGCTCTTGAGTAAGGGAGAGGGTTGGCTAGAGTCGCATCCTGAAAAGGAACTGATAGCCCGACGCTACCTCAAACACCAGACCGGCTTGATGAGGGCGGCACTCGAACGACTTGTCGAGGAAGAAAGCCCCGACACAGACGAGGATGAGAAAACTCATGCAGCCGAAGAGGAGGCCGTCGAAGCGCCGCTGCGGTTGAACGACCAGCGTCTTGAAGCTGTGGTCGCAGCCCTGTGTGACGCAGGCGCGAAGAGCGTGGTCGATCTGGGCTGCGGCGAGTGCAAGTTGCTCAAGCTCCTGCTCAAAGATAAGTCCTTCGAGCGGATTATTGGGATGGATGTTTCGTACCGCACGCTGGAGATCGCGCAACGCCGACTCAACTTTGATCGCTTGCCGCCCAAACAGCGAGAACGCATCGAGGTGATACACGGATCGCTGATGTATCGTGACGACCGCTTGGCCGGCTTCGACGCAGCCACTGTTGTCGAGGTGATCGAACACCTTGACGCACCACGGCTTGCAGCCTTCGAGCGCGTCGTCTTTGAGTGCGCCAAGCCACGAACCGTGATCGTGACGACGCCGAATGTCGAATATAATGTCCGCTTTGAGACTCTTCCGGCTGACAAGTTTCGCCACAAGGATCACCGCTTCGAGTGGACACGCGCTGAATTCCAGGAATGGGCGAATGCTGTCGCCCAGCGGTTCGGCTATGTCGTCCGTTTCGCGCCTGTTGGGCCAGTGGATAGCGAAGTCGGATCACCAACGCAGATGGCCGTGTTTGATATGGAGATTCAGCGATGACGAAGGATCGACCCAACGACGAGCTACCAGCCTCCGAGATCATGCTGTACCAGACGGAGGACGGTGCGACCCGGCTGTCGGTGCGTCTTGAGGATGAAACGGTCTGGCTGACGCAGGCGGCGATGGCGGAGCTGTTCCAGACGACGCCTCAGAACGTAACCATCCATGTGAAAAGCATCTACGAGGAGGGTGAGCTTGAGGCGGAGGCAACTTGTAAGGATTACTTACAAGTTCGATCCGAGGGGACAAGGCAGGTCGAACGCCGCCTAAAACACTACAACCTCGACATGGTGATCGCGGTGGGCTATCGGGTTCGCTCGCATCGGGGAACGCAGTTTCGGCGATGGGCAACCGAGCGTTTGCGAGAGTATGTCGTCAAGGGCTTCACGATGGACGACGAGCGACTCAAGGGAGTTCGCACGCTCGGCACGGACTACTTCGACGAGCTGCTCGAACGCATCCGCGACATCCGCGCTTCGGAAAAGCGTTTCTATCAAAAGGTACGCGACATCTACAAGCTGGCCATCGACTACGACCCGAAGGCCGAGCAGACCAAGGAGTTCTTCCAGATTGTCCAGAACAAGTTGCACTGGGCGATCACGGGTAAGACGGCGGCGGAGATTATCTCTGAGCGCGCCGATGCTACGAAGCCCAACATGGGTTTGACGACTTGGAAGGGTGCGAAGGTGCGCAAGGCGGATGTCACGGTCGCCAAGAACTATCTTGATCAAGAAGAAATCCGCAGCCTCAACCGGATCGTCACGATGTATCTAGATTACGCTGAGTCGCAGGCGGAGCGCCGTCAACCGCTTCACATGCGAGATTGGCGTGAAAAGCTGGATGCGTTTCTTCAATTCAATGAGCGTGAGATACTTCTAGACGCGGGCAAGGTGTCGATGGATGTGGCCAAGACGCTTGCGACGGAACATTACGAGAAGTTCAGCGAGCGACGATTGCTGGAAGAATCTCAAGAAGATGTGGATGAGTTTGACGATGTGGCCAAGCGGATTGAAGAAGAAGGCAAGGAGGACAAGGGATGAGCGTGACGCGGGGCAACGCAAGAAGCACTCGACAGCGCGCGGTCACCGTAGCCGAGCGGTTTTGGTACGCCGTCCGTTTTTCGTCTGTTGGGTCAGTAGATAGCGAAGTCGGATCACCGACGCAGATGGCACTTTTTGAGGCAGCGGGCGGGCTGCGTATACAATGATCGTACGACTGAAACGAAAACGTTATCTGATGCCGGTGATGCCCCGTAGTCTTTCGCTAAACCGCGAGTACCGAGTTCTGGCGATCGAGGCCGATTCGTACCGATTGCTGAGTGGCGACGGAGACCGGGACGGACCTTACCTCTACGAGCCAGTATTCTTCTCGATCATCGACCCAAAAGAGCCGGAGGACTGGAGCGAGGAGTTTGGAGATGAGGGCGAGCGTTACACGCGTCCGGTTGCATTCGACTCACGCACGTGGGAAGCGTACTTCGACGGCGATGCTGACGCCAGCCGAAAGGTGCGCGCATTGCTTGAGCGCTGCGCACCGTGCTTTCGGGAAGTAGCTCCGCACGATCATCTGACGTACGGTCCGGGCACGCGCGTGGGCCTCCTCGACCGACTATTGCTCGTCGCAAAGCCGGATCAACAGGTTGGACTCAAGAACTACCTTGGGCTTGATGAGATGACTGTGTCTGTACTGACCACATTTACGGACATCATGCCTACCGACCTGCGGAGTAACGACGAAAGGGAAGCCGTGGTTCAGGTAGGCCGTGTAGCCGAAAGGATTTGGAACGAACTCATCGGGGATGGCCCCGATCCTTCAATCGAAGATTTTGTGAACACGCCACAGTCGGCTGAACTCGTTGCGGCTGCTACGGAGGCACTTCGCGTGCTGCTGCCGGATGGCTATTTGCGATTTCTGGGAAAGCCGTCGGACGCAACACCGATTCCGCCTTCGACCGACGACTTCGTCCGAGCGCGTGCGATGAGAGTGACGAGATGTCCGCGGCGGTATTGCTGGTGGTGGCACTCGCAAACGTTCGACTGGAAAATGCCGGTGGCCGAGGGATGCACATACTTGGAATCGGAGTATGCGGTCTGCCAAGCTGGATTTTCGCCCTGCTCTCGATGTGAGGCCTCTTCCGCGGAGGATCACTACGAAGAGCGTGAACATCTTCTTGAACATGACGGTTTTGCCGAAGCTCATTTCCGTCTACCGAAAGAACAAGTTGATGATGATGTCTCGTAAGAATACACCCAATCCAATCATGATTCTCGCCGTGGGAACTCGTGTTGTCACTAAAGTCACTACAACGCCCATCGGCGGAGGGCAAGTGTGTCCTGTTGGCATCGTCGGCGTCGTCGTGGGCGCACCTGCGGACAACGCACACTCGTATCGAATCCGTTGTGCCAACGGGGTTGAAGTCAGCGTGAAGCGCGCGGAAATCGAGCTGCTGCGAGAGTTTCAAGAAGATGGTATGTCGCCGCGAGGTGGCGTGGACGAGTACGGACTACGCGATCACATCATCTACCGGTGCGTGATCGGTTCTCGTGCATATGGCTTGGAGAACGAAGCTAGCGACACGGATTATCGAGGCATCTACCTGGCCCCGGCAGAGCTGCATTGGTCGCTGTATGGCGCACCGGAGCAACTGGAGAACGAGGAAGCGCAAGAGTGTTTTTGGGAGTTGCAAAAGTTCATCGTCTTGGCGCTCAAGGCCAACCCAAATGTGCTGGAGTGTCTCTACACGCCCTTGGTCGAGCATGCTGCACCACTGGCCACCGAACTGTTGTCGATGCGAGATGTGTTCCTGTCGAAGCTGATCTACCAGACCTACAACGGCTACGTCCTGTCGCAGTTCAAGAAGATTGGGCGCGACCTTCGCAGCCGAGGTGCAGTCAAGTGGAAGCATGCCATGCATTTGATCCGACTGCTGCTGTCAGGCATCCAGGTGCTCAAGGATGGCTTCGTGCCGGTTCGGGTCGATGCTTATCGAGATAGGCTGCTGGCTATCCGTGGTGGTGAGATGGAATGGGATGACGTCGAGGCGTGGCGGATTGCCTTGCACGCCGAGTTTGATGAAGCGTTTGAACACACGGGCCTGCCTGAGCGACCTGACTACGAGAAAGCAAACGATTTTCTGATCCGTGCTCGGCGGTCGTCGATTGCAGAGAAAGCGTGATGAATACTGCAGAATCTACCAATGCCGACCCTCAGAGTCGCGCGAGACTCTCGCTTGAGGGACTTTCGCTTGGCGATGGCTTCGGGGAGTGCTTCTTTGATTCCTCAATGGCCGCCTCTCTTGAGAATCGGGACTTGCCCGAAGGCCCGTGGTTCTACACCGATGACACTATGATGGCCTGGAGCATCGTCGATGTGTTGGTCGAGCAAAGCACCGTCGATCAAGATCGCCTCGCGCAGCTATTCGCCAGCAGGTTTCGTAAGCAGCCGAATCGTGGGTATGGGGCAGCAGCCGTCGGATTGCTGGAGCGGATCGCTTCTGGTTTCGGCTGGCAAAGTGAATCACTGCGACTATTCGACGGCGAGGGTTCGATGGGCAACGGCGGAGCCATGCGCGCAGCGCCCATTGGCGCATTCTTTGCAGACGACCTCGAACGCGTTGTTGTGGAGGCGCGGTCATCGGCTGCGGTGACACATGCCCATCCAGAAGGGCTAGCCGGTGCGATCGCAGTCGCCGTGGCTGCTGCGATGGCATGGCGCACGCGCGATGACTCGATCAATGCGACAGGCGATATCCTTAGAAAGGCGTATGACTTGACCCCCGACGGTCTGACTCGTGATGGCCTTGGGCAGGCACTAGAAGTTGGTCCAGCGGCAATTGCCCCAGACGTCGCCGTCGCACTGGGAAGCGGTCAGAAGTTGCTGGCATCCGATACGGTTCCATTCGCGATCTGGTGCGCTTCCCGTTATCTTCACAATTTCGAGGATGCGCTTTGGAACACCGCCTCTGGTCTGGGCGATGTGGATACGACTTGCGCGATGGTCGGAGGAATCGTGGCGATGTCTGTCGGACCTGAAGGACTGCCTACAGAATGGCTCCGCCGTCGTGAACCGCTGGAGGACTAATGACCGATGATTGTGCCAAAAGCTGACAAACTTCGATCAGTGATTAACGAACAACCCTATCCGCTGCTGTTTGTAACCATCAGCGGGGCGCACCTGTACGGGTTTGCGTCAGAAGATTCCGACTACGATCTCCGTGGTACGCATGTGCTTCCCGTGCGCGACGTCGTCGGTTTGGGAGTAGCGCGGGAGACCATCGAATGCTCCGAGGACCGGGATAACATGGAGCTTGATTTGGTTACGCACGACGTCAAGAAGTTCTTTCTGTTGATGCTCAAGCGTAACGGTTATGTTCTCGAACAGCTCTTTTCTCCGCTTGTGTTGCACACGACGCCCGAACACGACGAGTTGAAGACCATCGCGTCTGGCTGCATCACGCGCCATCACGCTCATCACTACCTCGGCTTTGCCAAGAATCAATGGGCGCTATTCAAGAAGGACGAACCGAGGCGCGTCAAGCCCTTGCTCTATGTGTATCGAGTTCTTCTGACTGGGATTCACTTGATGCGGACCGGCCGCATTGTGGCGAATCTGGTGACGCTGAACGAGGAGTTTCGGTTGCCGCAGATTGGCGAACTCGTTTCCGCGAAGCTAGACGGTGGGGAACGATGCATCCTTGAGGATGCCAATCTAACTTTTCATCAGGCCCGATACGAGCGACTGCTCGACGAATTGAGGCAGGCACACGAAGTGAGCACGCTCGCGGAGGCACCCGACGGCCGGGAGGCTCTCGACGACCTGTTGGTGCGACTGAGGTTGGCGTCAAATGAAGGCTGAAATCTACTGGGTTCTCAAAGAACCAGCATGGCTGGGTGTTTTACCTCGCCCTCGCGGTGACGATTATATCGGGGACGAAATCGGATCATTGCGCAAGCAAGGTATCGACGTCCTCGTATCGTTGTTGACTGCGGATGAAAGCGAGGAACTTGGTCTCGGTGGCGAAGAGGCAGCTTGTAAAATATACTCGGTAAGGTTCCTATCGTTTCCCATCGAAGACCGATCCGTTCCCCGTGATGCGGATGCGGTGGCAAGACTCGTACAAGCTCTGCGAGAGTCGCTCGGCCAGGGCAAGAGAGTCGGCATCCACTGCCGCGCGGGGATCGGCCGTTCGGCGATGATCGCGGCGGCAGTCCTTACTGGATTGGGGTTTTCGCCTGATGCAGCGTTTGAACTAATCAGCGAGGCAAGAGGGTGCGAGGTGCCGGATACGTCCGGCCAGCGAGAATGGGTCGAGCAATTCTCGCGAAGCGGTAAACGATGACCGTTGCTGCAGGAAGCATGATGAACCAAGAAGGCATAAGATGGAAAACCAAGCTCGACGGCGGAACGATCTGGCGTGTTCTGCCGCTCGACGACCGACTTGTCGTTGGCATCGGCGGTGCCTGGCGGGACCACTATGCCTTTGGACTCGGACCGCGTGGACAAGTAGCCGCTGGTGAGTCGGCGGATACTGGTGCGACCGTGATCTTGGACCGAGACGGAACGGTCATCGCGGAGTTGTCCGGAGTCGCGCCGTTGCGAATCCTGGGAGGCAAGTTCCTCGGACTGCGCGGCGAGCATGAGCTGGTCGAGTGTTCGGCCATCGGCGTCGTGGAACAAGCAGTTGAACCGTTCGACAGCAAGCACCCGATCAGGGTGGTTGTCAACCTGCCGTCAGGAGTGCTAGTCATTTCTTGTCAGCCGCTTCCTGAAGGCACGTCGACGCCTGCGATGCAATGTGAATGTGCCATCGTCGATGGAAACATGCGCGTTGGCAAGCGATTTCAATCTGATGAATTGCCAATTCAGACAGCGAGTGAGCGTTTCATTTGGGGGTGCGACTTCAGAGGGACCATCATCCATCGGACTGACTTTGACGGTCGTACGAAAAACGTCGCCGACCTCTCCCACCCAGCGGTTGCAAGCGAAATCAGCGCATGGATCAGCAAACACAAGACAAAGAACTTCGAAACAAATACGTGGGCGCTTTCATACGATGACGTGGCAGAGCGACTCCTCGCTAGCAGGCTATCTCCACCGCATGCGGTCGTTTGCTTGGAGCCAACTGGCCAAATCGTGTGGTGCCGGGCTGTTCACGACGGATGCTGCGCTGGTCCGGTCCGAAGAATCGGCGACGAACTCGTGGTCGCTTCAGGATGCGGTGGCGTTGTCACCTGGCTCACTCCGAGTGGCAATGTCGTACACCAGAGCCGGGGTGATTCGCGGTTGGACCAGTTCGATCCAATCTACCCGACCGAAGTTGAACCGGGATCTAGCGGGACTGTCCTCGCCTTCCGAATGAACAGGCTGGTTGTGTTCGGCCTAGATAGCAGTGAGCGCGTTGCCTGGACTGCTAACCAGGACGGACCGAATGCAATCGCCTGGTGGGAACAGGGCCAAAGTGCAGTGTGCTGGGCTGAGGGAGTCGTGACGTGCGTAGCTGCGGACTGGTAAGTCATGAACATAGCAATTCCTGAGCTTTCGCTTGTCGTACTCATCGGCCCGTCAGGGTCGGGGAAGTCGTCGTTTGCGCGCAGGCTCTTCAAGCCTACCGAGGTGTTGTCGAGCGACTACTGCCGTGGCCTTGTGTCCGATGACGAGAACGACCAGGCTGCGACTGGTGACGCCTTCGATGTCTTGCACTACATAGCCCGCAAGCGACTGGCTGCTGGTAAGCTGACCGTGGTGGATGCGACCAACATCAGGCCGGAGGATCGCAAGCCGCTGGTCACACTGGCGCGAGAGTTTCACTGCCTGCCTGTCGCCTTCGTCTTGGATATTCCCAAATCCGTCTGCATCGAGCGAAACCGCGACCGAGCCGATCGCAACTTCGGCGATCAGGTCGTCGCCCGGCAGATCAGCCAGATGCGCCGGGGTATTCGCGGATTGAAACGCGAAGGGTTCCGCCACATCCATAAGTTGACCTGTGTCGAAGAGGTCGATGCCATCAGCGTCATCGAGCGGACACCTCTCTACAGTGACCTCAGAAACGAACACGGCCCGTTCGACATCATCGGCGACCTGCACGGCTGTTGCGACGAGCTGGAAGCACTGCTAGGCGAACTCGGCTACGAAGTCATCGAGCGACGTGAGGGGCAATCGCTCGATAGCGGTGCTGTCTACGCTCACCCCGAAGGACGGAAGGCTGTCTTTCTTGGCGACCTCGGTGATCGCGGCCCGCGCATTCTCGACTGTTTCCGACTCGTTCGCAACATGGTCAATGCGGGGCATGCTCTATGCGTACCGGGCAACCATGACATGAAACTACACCGCTTGCTGCGCGGAAAGAACGTGCAGCTTACACACGGCTTGGCACACACAGCGGAGGAACTTGACGCGCTCCCGGAGGACATCGCTCCGGCGTTCCGCGACGAACTGGCCGAGTTTATCTACTCGCTGGTGAGTCACTACGTGTTGGACGAGGGCAAGATCGTCGTCGCGCACGCGGGGATGAAGGG
>JAJDDZ010000271.1 GCA_029260025.1 Phycisphaerae bacterium
CAGGCCCAATTTTGGCGAGTTGTCTCGCGTCTTCTTGGCTCAGTTCACCGCGTAATGCGCTGTCGATCAACGACTGAAACTCTTCGCGTGGCATGCCTCACTAAATACCACCACCAAAACAATCGCGCAAGTCCGCTACCAATTTACGCGACGCCCCCATTGCAAGGGGCTGAAGAGTTACGAAAAATGAAGGACCTACATCATATGATTGCGTGGGTCCTTCTATGATGATTGCCGTGATCGCCGGCGTTTGGTCACTCGATGGGCGGTCGTCGTCGTCCCTGAGTTTCGAGAGTACGATGGCGCTTGGAAATGACGCCGCGGTGGCCTGCGATTCGAGGCCGGTTAGGTTGGGGCTGGTAGATTTCTTCTGGGAGGCGACTTGTATGGGCACATTATCTGAAGCCGGCCTAGCTATTGCGGTGAGCGAGAAGTGGGTTCGGACTGTTGTTGTTGGGCTGGACTTTTGTCCATTCGCGCGGCGGGAGCTTGATGGCGGGACCATTCGGTTTCATGTAACGGAATCGACGACGGTGGAGGACTGTTGCAATGCCTTGCTGGATGAGCTTCATGAGATGGATGGGGACGCGAAGATTGAATCGACGTTAGTGATTTTCAACAAAGGGTTCGATGGATTCGACTCGTATCTGATGTTGGTTGGAGCTGGGGAGGCGAGCTTGGAGTCGGCAGGGTACGAGGGCGTTTATCAGCTGGCTAGTTTTCATCCTGATTACTGTTTCGTGGACTCGTCGGCGGATGACGCCGCGAATTATACGAATCGGTCGCCATATCCGATGATTCATATTCTCCGGGGTGCGACAGTTGAGGAAGCGATCGTTCAGCATCCTGATGCGGAAGCGATACCCGATCGGAATATTGCAGTGGCGCGCGAGATGGGGGTGGATGCACTCGAGGCACTTCGCGAACAATGCTGGTTTGATGAAGCTGGGGAGCGGCTGGGCGGGTGAGCAGAGCGGGCGCTGAAGGAGTCAGTTCGATGTGCGGACACACCATTCTCCGGGTGGCGAGTTGACGCTCGAGAGGTAGCGTTCGAGGCGGGGACGGGTCGGAACTGGTCGTCGACCGCTCGATTGTTCTGTAGGCCCCTTTTCCGTCCTGCCACGACAAACCTAGTGCAAATCCACAATACAATACACTCCGAGCGAAGCCGATAGGCTCGTAAATGAATGGTCTGAGGCTGCGCTGTGCGGCAATCGCTTTCTAGGCTGCAATTTCAGCATGAGTCATTCGTAAGTTAAGAACATGTCCGGTCTTGGGGGGAGATGAGAAGTCTCTGACGAACATCTTGGACGAACTCGACGCTAACACATCTGTACGTGCTGGCTCGAACCGGCGTGGGGATGAGCGTTTTCGATATCGCAAGAACCGCCTTGTCGCCTGGATCCAGCAGCCAGGGGACGCGGTAACTAAGAAGCACATCGTTCTTCCTCGAAACCTGAGTGAGGGTGGGATCGAATTCTTGCACGGCGGTTTCGTGCATACGGGATCTAAGGTTTCTGTTCAATTGATCACGCTACATGGGACTTAGCATAACGTTGAGAGACTTGTTGCAGCTTGCCGGCATTTGCGTGGATCGCTGCACGAAGTCGAGGTGCAATTCATGACAGACATTCAAACACCCGTCTACTGCACTGACGCCGTCCATCCAGGCGTCCTTCTGGTTGATGACAACCGTATGATCGTGCGACTTACGAAGGTGATGTTGGAGAATCTCAACGCTGATGTGCGGTCAGCTGACAATGGGCGTGCGGCGGTCGATATGGCGGTCTGCGAGACATCCGACTTGATTATGATGGATATAGAAATGCCCGTGTTAGACGGTCTTTCCGCGACGCGCGAGTTGAGGTCTAGGGGATACGTTGGGAAGATCATCGCGGCCACTGCGCACGCGAGACCGGAGGACCGCCAGCTGTGCCTCGATGCTGGATGCGATGACTACTTTCCCAAACCGTACGATGAAGTCGCACGGGCCAAGCTGCTTGAGTCCGTCAACAGGGAGCCCGTTTGCTGGCAGTCTTTCTGATGATCCGGGGATGGCTGACATCGTCAATTCTTTCATTGGTCAGCTTCCGGCGAGGATTCATCAGTTCGAAGAAGCGTCGAAGCAAGATGATCCGAAGGCACTCGAGATTCTTGCCAGCCGGATGAAGGGCGAGGGGTCTATGTACGGATTCAAAACCCTGACGGCGACGGCTGAGCTTCTTGAGACGTCATTGGTTGGGAATCCTCTGTCGCCAACGCGCCCGAAGGTGGGCGAACTTGTTCAACTCTGCATGCAGATCCGATCGGCTTCGATTTCCAATTGAGTTCTCGCCGGCGCCGAGAAACAGGCGTAGCCTGGCGCCCCTTCCTTCCGTACGCCACCAGCGATTTCGCACACACTCCTGCACTTGCGTTCGCATCTCTTGACATGGACTCATCATTGGTTTCATCACGCTTACTGTAATAAGTTGTCTGCGCCTGAGTGCAATTGGCGGCGCCTTCCGCTCCGGTGGTTGCGCGCTAGTGGTGCGAAAGCTTACGCAACACTAGGATGGGCGGGGGATTCGCCTTGCTGGGACCTTTGAGGAGAAAGTTGTGTATCTACGCAAATCTTTGCTGTTGGGATCGTTCTTGTGTTTGCTCATATCACCCGTGTTCGCGGAACCGGACGAGAAAGAAAAAGAAGACAAGGGTCCTATGAGCGCGGCGACGTTCTCTGGACTGAAACTGCGCGGACTCGGACCTGCGTTCATGTCTGGGCGGATTGCCGACATCTCAGTTCATCCGACAAAACGCGGTACTTGGTATGTGGCAGCGGGTAGCGGCGGGGTCTGGAAAACAACGAACGCGGGAACAACTTGGAAACCGATCTTCGACGGACAGAAGTCCTATTCGATTGGTTGTATTACGCTTGACCCGAACAATCCTGAAGTTGTCTGGGTTGGATCTGGGGAGAACGTGGGCGGGAGGCACGTCGGTTTTGGCGATGGGATTTATCGAAGTGAAGACGGCGGCGCATCGTGGAAGAACTTGGGACTTGCTGAGTCTCAACACATCGGGAACATCGTCGTTGATCCACGAGATTCGCGCGTTGTTTTCGTTGCGGCGCAAGGGCCTTTGTGGTCGGCGGGCGGTGAGCGAGGACTCTTTAAGACAATCGACGGCGGTCAGACGTGGGAAAACATACTTAGCGCGGGTGAGTATACGGGCGTGAACGAAGTACGCATGGACCCGAGAAACTCGGATGTTCTGTATGCTTCGACGCATCAACATTACCGCAACGTGGCAGCGCTCATCAATGGCGGACCGGAATCGGGAATTCATAAGTCAATCGACGGCGGGAAGAGCTGGAAGAAATTGACAAAGGGGTTGCCCAAGGACGACATGGGAAAAATCGGGCTTGCGATTTCGTGGCAGAACTCGGAAGTTGTTTATGCGACGATTGAGCTTGCTGAGGGTAAGGGCGGGTTCTATCGCTCGGCGAACGGCGGGGCCTCGTGGGAAAAACGGAGCGATTACGTTTCAGGGGGTACGGGCGCTCACTATTATCAAGAAATCTACGCATGCCCGCATCACTTTGACCGAATTTACCAGATGGACGTGCGGATGCACGTTAGCGATGACGGCGGGAAGAAATTTCGCAGTGTTACGGAAAAACATAAGCACAGCGATAACCATGCTCTGGCGTTTGACCCGGACAACCCAGAGTATCTCTTGGCTGGGTGCGATGGAGGACTGTATGAAACTTGGAACCTGGGAACGGACTGGCGATACTTTGGAAATCTTCCGCTAACGCAATTCTATAAGGTCGCCATTGATTACGATGAGCCGTTTTATAATGTTGTGGGAGGAACTCAAGACAACTCGACACAGCATGGGCCTTCGCGGACGGATAACGTTCATGGGATTCGTACGTCCGATTGGATGCTGACGGTCTTCGCCGACGGGCATCAGCCGGCGATCGACCCGACGAACCCTGACATAATCTACTCTGAGTGGCAAGAGGGGAATCTTGTTCGTCACGACCGTAAGACGGGCGAAATCACTTACATCAAACCGCAACCTGCCGCCGGCGAGGACTCTGACCGGTTTAACTGGGACTCGCCGATTTTGATCAGCCCGCACGATCCGGCGCGACTGTTTTTCGGGAGCCAGCGCGTTTGGCAGAGCAACGACCGGGGTGATACATGGACGGCGATTAGCGGCGACCTATCTCGCGGAATCGACCGCCTCGCATCACCGATGATGGACCGCGTCTGGAGCATTGACGCAATCTGGGATATGTACGCGATGTCACAATTTGGCACGGTTACTTCCCTTTCTCAATCGCCGGTAGATGAGGGCGTGATTTATGCGGGGACGGACGACGGTTTGATTCAGGTGACCGAAGACGGCGGGCAAAATTGGCGGAAGATTGAACGGCTACCCGCAGTGCCGGAGAATTTCTTCGTGAATGATATTAAGGCTGACCTTTACGACGCGAGTACAGTGTACGTCTGCGTTGACAATCATAAGGCTGGTGACTTTACGGCGTATGTGCTCAAGAGCGTCGATCGCGGCGTGACTTGGAAATCCATTGCTGGCGACCTCCCTGAGCGACACCTTGCATGGCGATTGGTCCAAGACCACGTCAAGTCTGATCTGCTCTTTTTGGGTACCGAGTTCGGCGTGTTCTTTACCGTTAACGGCGGGGAGAAGTGGATCGAGCTGTCGGGCGGAGCTCCGAACATTCCATTCCGTGACCTGGCTATTCAAAAGCGCGAGAATGACCTTGTAGGAGCGACGTTTGGTCGAGGGTTCTTTATCCTCGACGACTATTCTCCGTTGCGGAATGTCTCTGCGGAGTCTCTTGAACAAGAGGCCGAGCTATTCCCAGTTCGTAAGGCCTGGCGATACAGACCACGCGGGACAATGGGTTTTAGTCCAAAGGCGTCGCAAGGGGCGAGCTTCTTTGTTGCTCCCAATCCTGCTTTTGGGGCGACGTTTACGTATTACCTGAAGGATTCAATCGAGACGCGAAAAGACAAACGTCAAAAGAGTGAGAAAAAGAAGGCCAAGGATGGCGGGGATACTCCGACGCCGGGGTGGGATGCCCTCCGCGAGGAAAAGTTGGAAGAAAAGCCAGCGATTATGCTGACCGTTCGCGACGCTTCGGGAAATGTAGTTCGACATCTTAATGGGCCTGCGAAGAAGGGGATTCATCGGATCGATTGGAGTTTGACCCATCCATCAACAAGGGCTTGGTCCCCCCCAAGCAAGGACCGTCGCCGGCGCGATCCGAACCGAAACCCCGATGATGGGCAGATGGTGGCTGCGGGTACTTACTCTGTTCACCTGGCGAAGCGTGTGGATGGGAAGTGGACGGACCTTGGTAAGTCGCAGACATTCGAAGTTGTTCCGCTCCACGATGGAGGTACGGTTCCGGGGATGACACCTGATGAGGTAGAATCGCTCAGGCAAGACGTGGCATCTGTTCAACGAACTCAGGGCGGAACGAGTCGCGTTTTGGATGAGACGGCCAAGCGTCTGAAGGCGATTCGAGAAACGCTGGACCGCTCGACGATTGGCGATCCGACTTTTGGCGACCAGGTGCGCGAGATGGAGCGTGCGGTGAGTGACATGAAGCTCGCTCTTGACGGTGATCCTCGGCGCAACCGTGCGGGCGATTCGGGGCCTGTACCTATCTCGAGTAGATTGGGAATCGTCGGGATGGGTCTTCGGATGTCACTTCAGGGGCCCACTACGCAACATCGAAACGTCTTTGAATCGGCGAAAGCAGAGTTCAACGCGCTAAAGAGTAATCTTGCTCGGCTTGTTGAGAGTGACCTGCCAGCGCTTGAGCGTCAGCTCGACGCGGCGGGACTTCCTTGGACGCCGGGTCGCGGCGTGCCGGGGGAATAGGCAGATCGCCCCTGTGACTTCCGCGAAGACGAAGGATGAACTCAAGAAGCTGGGGACTGCGCCGAACGTGAAGTTCTACGCTGGGCATGGCGCCGACGAGAATACCTTCGGGGTAAGCTGTGCGGATATTGGTAAGCTCGCGAAAAACCTAAGGACGAATCACGATCTTGCCGTCGAGCTTTGGGCGTCTGGTAACTTGGATGCGCGAACGCTCGCGACGATGATCGCTGGCCTGTTGAAGATGACTGCGTCTGTCGCGGACAAGTGGACGAAGGATCTGAACTGTTGCAACTTGGCATTACCCTGGGCGAGCAAGTGGGGGGCAGATCGAGGTATGCCGATGGACTTGCCCATCTGGGACCTTCTACTGTACAAGGCGAGATCGTCGTGAGACGGGCCTTGCAAGGGGGGTCTGTGGCGGTTATATTCCGAGTCTGCGTATGGAAACAGGAAGAGTAGATCGACGTAAGTTGTTGTAATAACAGCAGTTACAGAGGAATCCGGCGAGCAGAACATTGCGGTCCGGGCTAGCGTTGCACCATGACGATAACGGCAGAGGCAAAAACAGGCGTAATTTCGGAATATCGGCAGCACGAGACGGACACCGGTTCGCCTGAAGTGCAAGTGGCAATTCTGACCACCCGTATCCAAGAATTGACAGAACACCTGAAGATCAACAAGAAGGACCATGCGGCCCGCCGGGGTCTCTTGAAGATGGTTGGTCGGCGTTCTAGCCTGCTTAAGTACCTCACGAAGAACAACCGGTCCCGTTATCAAAAACTAATCGCGAGTCTCGGTCTGCGAAAGTAGTTCGTAAGAGGCCTCACCGGTCCAATTCGCCTCGGTTCGATTTTTCCTGTCTACCTCAGTACCCGTACGCTCCGAAAAAATATGAAAGAGGTGCCCGCTCGCAGAGGTTTCTGTTTGAACCTGCCGAACTTTGGGGCTGACCTCAGTTGCGTTGTTGTAGGACGAAGAGATTGGTTTGAGTTGTTAGGTCAAGAAGACCAAGGTGGATGAAAAGTAATGGGATTTGAATTTGTAGAACGAGAAATTGGCGGACGTACGCTGCGGATCGAAACAGGAAAATACGCCAAGCAAGCAGCGGGCGCAGTTATTGTAAAATATGGCGATACCGTCGTGTTATCTGCGGCTGTCACTGGTCCACCCCGTCCGGGTGTTGATTTTTTTCCGTTGACTGTGGACTACCGCGAGAAGACCTACGCGGCGGGTAAGTTCCCGGGCGGGTTCTTCAAGCGTGAAGCACGACCGACGAACAAGGAAATACTTACGATGCGGATGACGGACCGCCCGATCCGCCCGATGTTCCCCGAGGGATACGTCGATGAGCTGTTGATTCAGTCAATGGTTCTTTCCGTGGATCAGGTCAACGATCCTGACATTCTATCGATGATTGGGGCCTCTGCTGCCCTTTCGGTTTCGCAGGTTCCGTTTGACGGTCCTTCCGGAGCGGTTCGCATTGGTTACATCGATGACGAATACGTGTTGAATCCGACGCTCAAGCAAATGGAATACACGACCATGGAAATGGTCCTTTCTGGACACAAGGAAGCGATCAACATGATCGAGGTCGGTGCTCAGGAGCTTGCGGACGAGATTATCGCTGGGGCTGTCGAGTTTGGATTCAAGGCGATCCAAGAAATCTGCGGGATGATCTCGGAGCTGCAAGAAAAAGTTGGCAAGGAGAAGGTCTGGAACGCTCCGCCCTCAAAAGACGCCCTTCTGGCTGAGCTTCGCAAGAAGTACGCCACCAAGCTGAAGAAAGCTCGCAACACCAAGGGCAAGCAAGATCGCTACGCCGCAGTCAAGGAGGTTTACAACGAGGCGAAAACTGAGTACTGCCCTGCCGACGTTGATAAGCCTGAGCACTCGTGGAACGACGTTCGCAACTTGGTTGACAAAATCGAGGGCGAAGTCATTTCCGCGATGGTCGTCAAGGAAGGTCGTCGGACCGACGGGCGGGGCTTGTTGGATATTCGCCCGCTCGAATGCGAGGTTGGCGTTCTTCCCCGCGTGCATGGCTCTTCGTTCTTCCAACGCGGCGAAACTCAGTCCATGTGTATTATCACGCTGGGTACCGGTCGCGATGAGCAGGTCGTTGACGGGCTCGGCGAAGAATACAGCAAGAAATTCATGCTACATTACAACTTCCCTCCGCTTTGCGTTGGTGAGGTTCGCCGGATGGGTGCGACGAGTCGTCGCGAGATTGGTCACGGTAACCTAGCGGAGAAGTCGCTTGAGGCGGTTCTACCAACGCCCGACAAATTCCCCTACACGATCCGTTTGGTCTCTGAGATTCTCGAATCGAACGGGTCCAGCTCTATGGCCTCGGTTTGTGCTGGGTGTCTCGCTCTGATGGACGCGGGCGTTCCGATCAAGCAACCGGTTGCCGGTATTTCCGTTGGCATGTTCGAGTCGGACGGTGAGCAGAAGCTTGTCGTTGACATCCTGGGCGAAGAAGATCACTTCGGCGAGATGGACTTCAAGGTCTCTGGTACGCAGCGTGGAATCACGGCGGTCCAGGTTGACCTGAAGGGTCGCGGACTTTCGCAGGAACTTGTTGTTGAATCCCTCTTAACTGCCAAGAATGCTCGCCTTGAGATTCTCCGCAAGATGCTCTCCTCGCTGAAAGCACCTCGAAAAGAAACCAGCGAGTTCGCACCGAGAATTATCCGATTGAAGATCAATCCGGAGAAAATCGGAAAGGTCATCGGACCTGGCGGAAAGTACATCCGCTCGATCGAAGCGGAAACGGGTGCCACAGTCGAGATTGACGAAGACGGTACCGTCCTGGTCGCCTGCTGCGACCTCAATAGTGCAGAAGCCGCCATCTCGATGGTGGAAGCTGTGACAGCCGAGGTCAAAGTCGGTAAGATCTACACTGGTAAGGTCAGTAGCATCAAGGACTTCGGTGCGTTCATCGAAGTCGCACCGGGGCAGGATGGTCTGTGTCACGTCAGCGAGCTTGACACTGAGTACGTTCGCAACGCTGCCGACGTTGTAAAAGTAGGCGATACGGTTCGCGTTAAGGTGCTGGCTGTTGACGACCAAGGTAGGATTAAGCTTTCTCGGAAAGCAGTCGCCCTTGAAGAACAGGAAGCAGCGACTGCCGAAGCATAGATAGTGGCAGCTAACAGGCGCCGGAAGATTTGCGATTGCGGCTAGGTTCCGTGATCGATTCGCATATGGTTGTGGTGCGACCGCAGGTTTTTGAAACGGACCTGCGGCGCGCCCACGTTTCTATCCGTTTGCGGTTTGGGAGGCGATTTATGCCAACCGGTTTGATAAAGTGGTTTGATGTTAAAAAAGGGTTCGGGTTCATCGTTGGACCCGACGGCGAAAAAGACGTATTCGTCCATTATAGCTCGATTGAGGGTGATGGATTTCGCGCACTCAAGGACGGCGAAGAGGTCGAATATGAACTGACCGACTCGGACCGAGGCCCACAAGCCCAAAACGTCCGACGGGTCAATCCGCCTGCGGAATCTGACGAATAGGTCAGTTCTTCCGATCTTACAGTTTTGAATGGGTGCGTGCTGTTTTGCGCTCGCATGTTCTTTGAGGGTGCGGTCGTTGGCGCGCCCGCATAGCGAGGATCTTGTCTTCACGCGAACCGACCAACCCATCTACCACCCGGTCAGACGATGACGCTCGGCGAATTTCTGA
This sequence comes from Phycisphaerae bacterium, assembly GCA_029260025.1. Lineage (GTDB taxonomy): Bacteria > Planctomycetota > Phycisphaerae > UBA1845 > UBA1845 > JAJRUK01. The sequence continues at coordinate 9,592 of JAJDDZ010000271.1, forward strand.
GCTGGCGGAACTCGCAGGCGGACTTGCCCACGAGCTACGAAACCCCCTTTCAACGATGATGATCAATCTCAAGCTGCTCGCCGAAGACCTGCGGGATGAGTCGGCTGACTTCGGAGATACGCGGCGACGTAGCTTGCTGAAAGTCGATGGGTTGCGCCGAGAAGCTGACCGCCTTCAACAACTCTTTGATGAGTTTCTCAACCTGGCTGGACCTGTGACGCTTGTAAGGACGGCGGTGAATCTGGGTGGTCTGATCGGGAGGCTGGGTACGTTCCTTGATCCGTTGATGTCTTCGAGTCAGGTGGAACTCACGATCGCTGTTCCCGGCGACACGGATTCTGAGAACTCAAGTGTGATTTGCCTTGGCGATGAGAATCTTCTCAGCCAGGCCATTCTAAACCTGGCGATCAATGGCCACCAAGCGATGCCCAGCGGCGGAAGGTTGCGCATCGCGACTGGCAGTAGCGACGACCAGGCGTGGGTGACGGTCTCAGATACGGGGGTGGGGATCGCGCCGGGAGACTACGATCGCGTACTCAAACCGTTCTTTTCGACCAAGGGAAAAGGGACCGGACTCGGACTCTCGATTACACAGCGGATCATCCATGAACACGGGGGAACGCTGACCTTTTCGAGCCAGCTTGCCAAGGGAACGACCTTCACTGTTATCCTACCTTCCGCTGCGCCCGATAAGCCGGCAAAAACACCGTGAGGCTGACCTCGGTGGGATTCCGATTACAATGGGATGCGTCATGACGGATACTGCCTTCGTATTGATCGTTGAAGATGAGCAAGCCCACGGCGACGCAATCGCCGAAGCGCTTTCGCGCAACGACTTCGCTTGTAACGCCGTCACGAGCGGCGCTAGCGCCATCAGCAGCATCAAGGCTCGTACGCCCGACGTAATCATCACGGATTACAAACTCGGCGGGAAACTCAATGGAATGGATGTCCTACGGAAGGCGAAAGAAATCTGCCCCGAAACGGAAGTGATTCTTATCACAGCTTATGGGAGCGAAGAACTCGCGCGCGACGCGCTGAGTCCCGATAGCAAGTTTCGAGCTTACGATTACCTCATTAAACCCATCGACATCGATATTCTTCGCGACAAGGTGCAGCGGGCTGCGAAGCAAGCGGTTTCAGCACGCGATGTACGCCTGCTACGCGAGCAGGCGGACACAGCTTTTGATTTTTCGGGGATCATCGGAACCTCCGGCGCGATCCAGCGCGAGATCAAGCGCCTTAAGAAAATCGCGCGAAGCAAGAGCACGGTTTTGATCGTTGGGGAAACGGGGACGGGCAAAGAACTCTTCGCCCAGGCGGTCCACCAAAACTCCCCGCGTGCGAACAAAGCTTTTAAGGTGCTCAACTGCGCCGCAGTCAGCGAGACGTTGCTGGAAAGCGAACTGTTTGGGCATGTGAAAGGGTCTTTCACCGGCGCGATCATGGATCGAAAGGGGCTTGTCGAGGCAGCGGACGGTGGGACACTATTTCTCGACGAGATAGGCGATATGCCTCTGCAAATGCAGGCGAAACTGCTTCGCACACTTGAGACGGGGGAGGTGCTTCGCGTCGGAACTAACGATCCGCAGTATTTTGACGTACGCTTTGTGGCGGCGACGAATCATGACCTATCGCAGCTCGTCCGAGAGGGGAGATTCCGCGAGGACTTGTTTTATCGCCTTCATGCCCAGGGGGCTCTTCGTCTCCCACCGTTGCGCGATCGGCGCGAAGACCTGCCCGTGCTCGTGACGCGATTCATCGCGCAGGCGAACCGAGAGAATGATACGAACTTCGAAGGAACGACCCCGGAAGTGATGCGCAAACTAGCCAACCACCATTGGCCTGGGAATGTTCGAGAACTTCGCAACGTCCTTTTTCAAATGTGCCTAGAAGCGGAAGAGCCAACGCTAGAAATCGACGATCTCCCAGAAGCGCTTCGAGCGTCGACCGACATCGTACATGCGGGTCCGCCAAACCTAGCGGGAATGACAATGGCAGATGTGGAAAAGCTGCACATCATGAACACGCTGCGCATGTTCGGCGGCAACCGCGAAAAAACAGCGAAAGCGCTTGGTATCGGAGCGAGAACGCTCTACCGCAAGCTCAGTGATTATGGGTTGAAGTAGTCGTCCGTGTCGCGCATCGCAACGGGCAGCCCAAGGATTTCCTTGAGAATAATCGCCTGACGAAGATCAACGCCTCCTAAGGCATGTACTCCGATGCTCTTTTTGGCGTACGGATCGGCCACAGGCGCGACAACGCCCTCTGCGACATGACCGATGCGGGCGTCCATCGATTGTTCGTGCTCGCGCTCGTGGTCTTCGATGAAATGACGCTCGGTGACTGGCTGATGCACCTTCTTCTGTGGTTTTCGTTTAGGGGCGACTTGGCGCGGAGGGGCTGCTTGGCGCTGGGCCTTCTCAATTCGCCGGGTCTTTTCCTTATTCGCGTCCCGAATCGCCTCAGCCAGGGTCTCGAAGAGCGGCGAAGCGTTCGCCGGCGATGGAGACTCGGAAACCGGACCGGAGCGCGGCGGTAGAGGCCTAGGTTTCGTCTGCGTCTTTGGTCGAAGGGGGATCGGTTTTCGTGGTTCGACGACTTGCCATTCCTCCCGCGAGGGTCGTTCGCGCGCCGGTCTCGCAGAGGGCGGCGTACGTGATGACTCGGGCGAGGGGATCTGGAGTTCGCGCTGTCTTGCCTCGCGTTTGTTTTTCGCCGCCTTGATAAGCCCGTTCACTGCTGAGATCGCGATGACAACCGCGAAGACAAGGAACTCGCCCCACTCGCTGAAATCGATTTGGGCAACCATTCCGGCGATCGACCCCGCATTTTCGAACGAGCTTCCCGTCGCATTCATTTGAAAGAAAGCGATCATCGTTATCCCTTGGGGTTCTGCTGAGCGCCGTCGCCACCAATCGAATCACGCATACTTGTATCCGCCTGTATATTCTTCATTCGGTAGTAATCCATTATCCCCATGTGACCACTACGAAAAGCTTCAGCCATCGCCTTGGGAATCTCTGCTTCTGCAAGTACGACATGGGCACGGTTTTCTTCGATCTTGGCTTTGTTTTCGGCTGCCAGTGCAATAGCCATGGCACGACGCTTTTCTGCCTCTGCCTGGAAACGCCGCTTGTCCGCTTCCGCCTGGTCCGCTTGAAGCTTGGCGCCGATGTTTTCCCCGACATCAACGTCGGCGATATCGATGGAAAGAATCTCGAAAGCGGTACCCGCATCCAAACCCTTGACCAGAACTGCCTTCGTGATTCGATCCGGATCAGCGAGAACATCTTTATGGGTCTCGGCTGAACCGATCGCACTAACGATCGCCTCACCGACGCGGGCGACGACAGTTTCCTCCGTTGCACCACCAATTAGTCGAGGGATGTTCGTTCGAACTGTTACCCGGGCCTTGGCTTTTAATTGAATACCGTCTTTGGAAACGGCGTCGATCGTTTGCTTGGCGGATTCGCGACTCGGACAGTCGATGACCTTTGGATTTACACTGGTATTGACGGCGTCGATGATATCCCGACCGGCGAGATCGATTCCACAAGCCGACTTCCAATCCAGCTGAAGTTGCGCGCGGTTGGCTGAAATCATCGAACGGACCACATTCTGAACCCGCCCGCCTGCGAGGTAGTGACTCTCCAGGTCGTTCGTGGTAACCTCATGAATCCCTGACTTGACGAGTTGAATTTTCGAGAGCACGATGGTCGTCGAGTTTACCTTTCGAAAGTGCATCCCGATGATCTCTAGCATACCGACCTCAGCGTTGCTCATCATTGCCTGAATCCAGAGATTGATGTACTTGAGTACAAAAACGAAGAGAAACAGCGCAAATAGACCAGCCCCACCGCCCAGGATCCAGTAAACTGTGCTCAGACTTGACTGTCCCAATAATTCGCTCATGCTCGCATCCATGACTTGACCCTTTCTAGCGTCTTAAAAAAAACGCAACTCCTACAGGTCGTCGAGAAAGCTCTCGCATCGAACCCGTTAATGGAAACTGTTACCACCCTATCTAAACCTTTTTCAATGCAACCGTGAGGATTCCGCCAGAAACGCCAACGCCTTGGACTACTGTTCCTGTATCGACCAAACCCGATTCCGCTACGCACGATATTCGATGTCCGTCGAACTCACAAATTCCGACCGGGCGAAGGGGCGAAAGCGACCTTCCGGTTTTTCCAACCAGCTTCGAGAGTTCGACAACGGGAACGCTTGTGTCGGCGTCTGTTAGAACTGGGTTCGGCGGGATGATCATCTTCCCCAACCAAGTCTTTGGCCAAACGCGCATGGCGATTACTCCGCAGACAGGTAAACCGAAGACGCAAGAAACCGCCGCCAATAGACCCGCCGCTTGTCCGTAGGCTTGGAACGTCAGAACGATACCGCCAACAAAACATCCGATGGCGATGGCTGTGAGCATCCCGAACGAAGGCAGCAGCAGTTCCGCGAAGAGAACCACCGCCCCAACCATAAAGAGTATCGCAATAATACTACCGTCCGACACTTCGCGTTCCTCTTTCTTAGTGAGCCGGTCTGCTAGACAACAGCACGAACGACGACACGATTTCCGCGTCGTTCGACGACCTCGACCTTTGTCCCAGTCTCTAGAAGATCGCCCTGCGACACGACATCTACCAGGACGGATCCAAACCGCGCCCGCCCAGATGGTCTCAACATTCCTTCGCACTCGCCGATATCACCGACATGGGCTGCGCCGCGATAAGGGTCATCGACCTGGACCTCCGTGGGCATGGGGTTGGCCGTAACCAATGCTCGAAATAAAGGCATTTTTGGTAAGTACCGACTTAGCATCGCCATCCCAATCATCGAAGCGATCAGGGCGCTGAGCAACGTGGCTGCTCCCGTCTTGAAACCATCGATCGTCGCGGGTAG
>JAJDDZ010000272.1 GCA_029260025.1 Phycisphaerae bacterium
GGCGTAGCCGACGGTCGACGGCTGGTGGTTGGCGAGGTGAGCGGGGTAACCCTACATGCGTGGCCGCGCGTGGGAACCTAACACCGAGAAGGGATAGCAAAGAGGACGATCCATGCAAAAGCAGATCCAGAGGGATCGCACGACATGGAAGAAAGGGCTGGCGACCTAGCCTGGGTCAGTTTGATTCCCGGGATTCGGCAAGCACTTGGTACGAGCCGAGGCAGCGCCATTTGTCTCCCCGTACAAACGCTCAGCCTCGCGGAGCAGGCGGGCTAGGGAGCCGTCGGCACAGTAACAGCGGCTGCCATCAATGACGATGAGGACGCCTTCGTCCGACTTCAATTCGCCGGAGTCGTTCATGTCAACGTGCGACGCGCCATCGCTATACGAAACAAAGTCTCGAATTGTCAAGATGCCCAACAGGATTCGGCTTTCATCCACAACGGGAAGGCAGGTAACCCTTTCGCTAAGCATTTTCTTCGCAGCATCCGCAACGGTCACATCGGGGCCAGTGGTGACCAATTCTCGCGACATAATTTGGTGAACGCGTTTCTTCAGCGTGTTGAGATCCTGTGATCGTTCCATCATCGTGTTCCCGACGAAAGGGCTCACGGCTTTCAGAATATCTCGATCTGAAACCACTCCGCAGACGTGGTTCCTTTCCAAGACAACTGCATGGTGGCAGCGTTCACGGTCGAACAACCGTTTTGCGGCAAGCATTGAATCGTCCATATCTAGTGTCGAGACACGCGCAATCATGATGTCCCGGACATACTCTACAGAATGGCTTGTGAGGGTTTGCGTCATGCCTAACACTCGCATCGATGGTTGCGGTCTTGATAGTCGGAGGTGGTCATCCGTGTTCTCGGACTCTCGGATGGTGACTTGCTCCTTCTTTCTTTCGTCGCTCCTTGACTCCGCCTTTAGTCACGAGGGGCAGAATCGTCATTAGCCGGTTACTGAAATCTTGGGAGACCCTTCCCGCCAGTCGGCCTATCCCGTCTATGAATTGTAAGTGTGGTTGACCAAAAGTGCTCGATGGACTTCCAAGACGCCCGTCTCGATCCTGTCACTTGGACCAATCAGTAGATTATTGTGTCCATGGGGTGCGCTGATTGGCTAGGATTGGAAATAGCACATGCGAAATCGCTTCAAGTGCACACATAGTGAGAGGATGCGGCGTCAGAGAAGCAGATCGGAAAGTAGTCCGTTGCCAGGTTCGAACCGGCCACAACTGTTTTCCTCGTACAAGAGTTGCTCGAAGATATTCAATTCGTCGAATGCGTTTTGGGAGATACTGTCGCCACCGATGCATTCCGAGGCGATCACCTCAACGACGGCGCCAACCGGACATCCCTGCATCGCAACTGTCCCTGAACCGATGAGGACAATGTAACCAAATCTGTTGTAACGCTTCATCCGACTTTCCCTATTTACCGAAACTCAGGCGGCGATTCTACAGGAGCAGCCTACGCGGTACAAGCGGAAACGTCCGGAGGCGTGGGCTCGGATCTGGTCCCTACAAAACGGCGTTTTGGGAGTGTTCCCCATCTGAACTTAGCTAGCTCTTAGTACCTGACGCCTGATCAAAACTCAAACGGAATCGAATTCGCCGTATCCCACTTGTTATTAGGCAGAGAATGAATGTACCTCTGCGTTGTTCGCTGATCTAGATGGCACAAAATGGCAGCGAATCGATTTGCTCACCGCTATCCAGCAAGTTCAAACATGTGTGCAACCGCGTCGTTCTTCGTGAAACATGACCTACCCACTCCACGATCTGCTCCCAAGTCAGGATTCTTTACTTGACGCCCGGATCGGGAGCACCCAGAGCTAGCTCAGTTGGTCTTCCATTCTTAGCAATCTTGCTAGCTTGCGGCAATTACATCTACCGCGATAATTGGTCGGTTCAGTGGATCCTCCGGCCAAGAGGACGGACATGCGGCAGGCCGGTAGAGTTGACGCGAGTACGGAATCGTACGTCTCCTGGAGCGAGTTGAACCTGATGACTGAAACGCTGGTCGGTATGGAAGGCATCGTTGAGAGTCTGCGGACTTCAGTCCAGAACTATGTGGATTTTCTGCGCGAAGTCTCCGGGGAGAGTGCTAAGGGACTTACGCTTTTCGGCTCGATTGCGGCAGGTTCGTTCGATCTGAAGCGTCACGCGGTACGCAATGTGGCCGTGTTCGACAAAATCGACCTTTCAATTATCCGCCGCCTGGCTGACCATGGCGTCAAGCTCGGCAAAGCTCATATCGCAGCGCCTCTGGTCATGACGCCAGAGTATATCAAGTCTTCACTTGATACATTTCCACTAGAGTTTATCGAGATTAAGCAACAACACATTACGCTCTTCGGCGAGGACTACTTTGAACCGCTTGAGTTTGATTGTGCCCACGTTCGCCTGCAGTGCGAGAGGGACCTCAAATCGATATTGATCGGACTTCGGCAAGGCGTTTTGGCGGCAACGGGGCGGGAGAAGTTCCTTGGGGCGCTTGAAATCGATGCTGGCGAGGGACTGATGCGAACACTACGAGGCATGTTGTGGCTCAAGAACCAACGCGAAGCAAGACGGGCAGCAGAGGTGTTGGTCGAGATCGAGAAGATCACTGATTCCAAGCTCCCCGGTCTACGTGCAGCTCTCAGTCCCACAGCGCAGCACGACTGGGCGACGTTCGAAGATCTGTATCATGATGTCGAGGGATTGGGGAAGGTCGTTGATGCTTGGTAAGCGATCCTACTTGTGGCTCGCTTTGATCGCATTCGCTTTGGTGCCAGTCGCGGCGTTGGCCGAAGTGACGATCCCGCGCCCAAGGAGCTTCGTCGCAGATCATGCGGGCATCATGGACATTGCTTCGGAGCGAAGAATCACTGGATGGTTAGCTGAGCTTCAACAGAAAACCGACGCCTTTGTTCTCGTCGTCACGGTGAAATCGACGGGAGGAGAGGATTTCTTCGGTTTCGTCCAGAGGCACTTCGACGCATGGAAGCCGGGTCGAAAGGGAAAAGGCGATGGCGGTCTGATCGTGTTAGCGCTCCAGGAGCGGATCGTACGAATCCACACGGGGTACGGGATTGAGCCGATCATGCCCGACTCGTGGTGCGGGGCGTTGTCGCGTGAGGCCACGGATCACTTTTTCAAACGGGGAGAATACGCAGCCGGTCTCGAACAGATGGCGGTCGGTGTCGCGAATAAAATCGCCAAGTCCAAGAACATCACCTTGAGCGGTGTTCCCGTATACAAGCCTCGTGGCGGAGGGACCAATCAAGGCGGAGCGATCTGCGCTGGCGGCGCTGTCCCCGTGATGATGCTATTCTTCATCATCTCGTCGGCCAGTCGCCGGGCACGCGGCCAAGGACGGTGGGGTGGATCGGGTCTGTGGCAGGGGCTTTTTCTTGCCAGTATGTTTGGCAACATGACGGGCGGAGGTCGTCGCTCTTCCTGGGGCGGGGGCGGATTCGGACGTGGATTCGGCGGCGGGGGATTTGGTGGGTTTGGCGGTGGTATGTCCGGAGGAGGTGGTGGCGGTGCGAGCTGGTAACTTATGTCCATCCTGCGGCGAGGTAGTCACGCGGGACGTGAAGTTTTGTCCCTCGTGTGGGGCCGCGTCCAATTCTAAGCGAGGGAGTTCGATGAAACTCGGCAAGATTATTCTGATCCTATTGGCCGCAATGGTTTGCGCCACGATGTTCGCGAGCTGTACCGTCTACAGAGGCTACAACAATGCCGTCGCTCTTGACGAGGAGGTTCACAACGCTTGGGCTCAGGTTGAAAACCAGTTGCAGAGACGTTTCGACCTAGTGCCAAACCTTGTGCAGACGGTCAAAGGTGTCGCTGCCCATGAGAAGGAAGTCTTCACCAACATCGCCAATGCCCGTTCCGCATACACTCAAGCAAAGTCCGTTGGTGAGAAGGCGAGAGCTGCGGTCGGATTCGAGTCGGCTCTTTCGCGACTGTTGGTCATCAGAGAGGCATATCCAGAGCTGAAAGCCAACCAGTCTTTCTTGAAACTCCAAGATTCGCTCGAAGGCACTGAGAATCGTCTTTCCGTCGAACGTAAGCGGTATAATGACTCAGTTGCAACGCTCAACAAATTTACGCGGAAGCTACTCGGTAGACTGTATGCAAGCCTCGCCGATGTAGAGAAGGCCGAGTACTTTAAAGTCTCCGACGATGCCAAATCGATTCCTGAAGTAGACTTCGGCAGCAAGCCCTCTGGCGGATAGCTCGGGTTGCTGCGATGCCGGTCACGCTTAGCGGCTATTGCGCGTCCGAAGGCCAGCGCGTCGGCGATGAGCATAAGGGACATCATCACGGCCAACGGCTGAATGAATTGAGGTGGAAACTCATGAGCGAAGTCGAATGGAAGCTCGCCAAGGGCAGAACCTGGCGGATGAAACTGGAGCAGGAGCATCCGAGTCACGGAAAGATCGTGCCGATTCCGCTGCCGATGCAGAAACGTCTCGGCAAAGGAACGATGCTCATTCCTGAGCCACGGAAAGTGGACGCGCTAATGCGGAAGGTCCGCAAGGGCAAACTCGCAACCGGATCGTGGTTACGGGCTCGACTTGCGGAGGACGCGGGCGCAACGGCCTCATGTGCCCTGACAACCGGGATCTTTATGAACATTGCTGCCAACGCAGCCGAGGAGGATCGCGCAGTTGGCAAGAAACGCATCACGCCCTATTGGCGCACGATTGCGGACGACGGCAAGCTCAAGGACAAGTTCCCTGGCGGAGTCAGAGCCCAAGCAGCCAAGCTGCGCGAGGAAGGGTTCACGATTCAGGCAGGCAAGGGCAATCAGCCGCCTCGAGTGAAAGACTTTGAACGGTACCTCATGCGTGCATAGCATCGCGTTATTCAGCTCGGCGAGGGGTGTTTCCCGTCTGAGGCCAACTCGCCTCGCGAACGATCGATCTTGTAATAACAGTTTCGCTCGTTGGTGAAACACCAAAGCCACTGCGTCTGACCGCCCACCCGCCAACCTGTCTCGTCGGCATCAAGGTGACTCGTTTTTTTTGCTTGCTCGGCGATTTGCTCGTACCACACGACCAAAACCTCCGCCAGGCGATGCCACGCATCGACCAGACCGCTTAGGAAGAGGGTTCAGTCCTTCGCGCAGCCAGCGCGGCCAAAGCCTGTTCAAGAAGTGAGTCGTACGCGGGGAGGCGGACCTTTCAAAGTTCGCAGAAGATTCTGGTCCCTATCTGGGTGGGGTGTAATCGTTGCGGAGCGATTCCTTGGTTCTTTCAAGGGCCTCGTGTGGCAGATCGCTGCAATCTTTCATGCGCTGCTCATCCCGATAATGCTCGGAAACGACCTTGTTGAGAGATTTGATTTGACGCCGATAGCCTGAGCAGGCTTCTCACGAAGTTACGTGCAACCACAATCCCAACCGCTTCCAGAGCGATAAGTCGCGGTCCAGGTTCTCCGAGACCAGTTTGGGAACCTCTTTGCAAGACAGCATCAGGACTCCTTCCCAGAGTTCGACCCGAACCACTCGGTTTCGAGGCACAGACACAGCCGTGCGCGGGCGCGGTGAAGCAGCACCCAGAGGTCAGTAGAGGAAATAGACAATACCTTACAGATTTCTTCAGCTTTCACGTCACCAATGACCCGCAACGAAAAAGCCTCTGCTTGAAGCTCCGGTAATGTGCCAACGCAGTTCTCAAAGACAATCCAAAAGTCCGCTCGCTCACGGAGTACGACCGGATCAACTTCGATGGAAGCCGGGGACTTGATCCATTTTCCCTGGCTGTCGAACCATGAATCAATCGTAGGGTCGCTCACGTCCAGTGATTCCGTCTTCCTTTCTCGACCACGCCTCCGAAAGAGATCCATAATCTTGTGACGAAGAATCCCTACGAACCATGTGCGTGGACTCGATTTCTTGTGGAATGACCCCTAGGAATTCAGCGCCGCAAGAATCGTCTCCTGTACAAGCTCTTCAGCTGCGTGATGGTCTCGAACGCGCGGAAGACCATAACGAAAGAGATACTGAGCATGTTTGTCTACCAAAGTCTATAGTATCCCAACAGGCTCGAACCAACCTGCCTCCGTCGAATTGGTCGGTGAGGTAGATTGGTTCATCTCTGCGGTCTTTCCCTTGGGGCGAGTGTCCATGCGGTCGACACCCATTCAAGTAGATTCAGAACCCCAGCACTCAAATTGCGCCACTTTAACCGCAGCGACAAACAGTTGCGATCCTCTCGTCGGAAGGGCTCATGAGGGGCCAATTGTGGTCGACCTCAAACCGTGAACAAACCGAAACCCGTTGTCACGGTCGCCATGTCGCATAACTGCGAAAGAAGCTACCCAAACGAAAACGATTTCGGCGAATGCTGACCCAAGTGGATGCGTTCCGGTGACCGTGCCGAGCATGATGGTGTTGAAAGCCTCGCAAAGGCGAGCGCGATGGAGCATGATGAGTTACGAAAGCGGGTGATCGGATTCGAACCGACGACATTCACGTTGGCAACGTGACGCTCTACCACTGAGCTACACCCGCGTCAGTGCAAGGTGTGGAAGGGTAGCGTCGCCGCTAGGGGATGTCAATCGCATCCGATAAGGGCTTACTCTGCAACAGTCTCGCCAGTGTTTTGACGCTGAAAGGGCGCGTCGAACTAAGCCGACGGAACAGGTTCGATCGCGGCGCTCATGCTCCCCTCGCACCGCCCGATGCGCCAGTCCCGCCCGAAGGCGTGGATTTGATCCCGCTTTAGCTCAGCCCGTTCAAGGGTCGTCGTATCCAGTATGACTCTGCCCGACGCGTCCACCTCGGAGGCGAGCTGAAAAGCGCTTTCCTCGGTGTGCCCAAACAGCTTTCGGAGCATCCCCACGACGTAGTGATATGTGTGGTCGTCGTCGTCGAGTAAGATCACATTGTACTGTGGTTGTCGTTTTGGTTTTCGATCGAGACGCGGCTTAAGGACACTCGGCTCGCAGACCACCGTACTTGCTTCTTCCGCCATCGTTGACATGACTGGTATTTTTGCGGATCACGTCCGCGAATGCAACACCCTGGGTGCAAATCTTTGGGCGGTTTCTAATCACGACATGTGAATTCGAGTCGCCACCCGAGACGAGCAAGTCACGACGCGCTGTCAAGGACCGGCAACGAGGCTCCCCGGCTGGGTGCCCTTCGCGATTGCGGAGTGCCCGGGATTGCAACTATTATTTCCCCGTGCAGCGTGAGGGCGGTGGCTGCATCGATCCTAACGGTCGCGAAACCGCCGATGTGCTCGGCCTTCCCATTGAAAACAACGATCTGATCGCTTCGCGTCCGCCCAACTAGCTGATCAGAGCGTCGCCAGGAGACTTCCTCGCCGCGGGTCTGTTCAGCTTCCTGAGCTTTCAAGGCTGCCTTGCTGTACCCCTCGACCAGAACCTCGACCTGCTGACCGATCCGCTGCTGATTCGCAAGCGTCGCAAGCGCTTCCTGAGCAACGAGAAGTTCTTGATTCCTGCGCCGCTTAACATTGTCCGGTATGTCATCCGCCATCCGCTTATCAGCCACCGTCGCTGGTCGCTCGGAATACTTGAAAACGAAAATGCTCTTGAACTCGCATCGCCCGATCAGGGCAACCGACGCCTTGTGCTCCTCCTCGGTCTCCCCGCAAAACCCGACAATAAAGTCGCTAGCAAGCTCGACTCCAGGAACGAGCTCGCGAGCTTTATCGACGAGTTCGATGTACTGACTAACGGAATACTGCCGGCGCATGCGCTGCAAAACGGGGTCACTCCCGCTCTGAACGGGAAGGTGCAAGTACTCACAAACTTTCGGAAGATCGCGCATGGCTTCGAGAATATCAGTCGTAAAGTCCCCGGGATAACTCGTCACAAAGCGAATGCGCTCGATCCCACTGACTTCATTCAACCGCCCAAGGAGATCAGCAAATGGTACCGCCCTTCCATTTTCCTGATGAATGTAGCTATTAACCGTCTGCCCGAGTAGCGTAATTTCCTTCGCCCCGCGATCAGCCAGCATCTTCGCTTCATCGACAATCTGAGACGCGGGACGACTACGCTCTGCGCCGCGCGTAAACGGGACAACACAAAACGTACAAAACTTATCACATCCGCGCTGAACACGAATATAAGACTGCAAGACGTTCTCATCAGGGGCAGGATCACGAGCGAGATCCAGCGCCTCGACCGAGTCGTACTCGAGCGCTCGGGCGACTGGCGTACTCTTGCGTGAAAGCGACTGAGACAGCGCGACCGCACGGTCACGCCCGTCCTGAACTTCTTCGATGAGCGCGGGTATCTTATTTAGCTCGCTCGGACCGCATACAAGATCGACGTGGGGCATCTTACTGAAAATACCGTCCGGATCGCGCTCTGCCATGCATCCAATAACGCCTACGACTAGATCATCGCGCTCCTCCTTGGGCTTGCGAAGATTCCCAAGTCGCGACAGGACTTTCTGCTCAGCATGATCGCGAACAGAGCATGTGTTAAACAACACAAGGTTCGCAGACGTCATGTCGTCCGTCGGCGCATACCCCATCGCGCGGAGTTGGCCCATGACAAGCTCGCTATCGAGCACGTTCATCTGACAACCCATCGTTTCGAGATAGACGCTCTTCGACTCGCCCTTCATTCATTCCTCACGCGCATAATGCCTCTGACCACCGTTCAAAACTTCAAGACCCAGCCCAAGACCTCCAAGAAACCACGAAGCCCCTATTGTACGATAGTAGACGGCGATATTCCAGAGCTCAGAGAAAACCCCCAGACCCTCTTCCAGGAACGAGCGCGACCCCGGTCAAGAAATAGGCATACCCTTCTTGGCAACCCCGTACATGATCCAATCCGCCAAACGTGGCCAACCTCGCCGAATCCAAGTGATCGCCTTCCCCTCGACCGTCAATATTACCTCACTCCGCCGCTTTCGAGACGACGTAACGATCGCCCAGCCAACTTTCTCCGGAGTATACTGAGTTTCAGCCACCCGAGTCGCCGTCGCATCTATCGCGGCTGCCGAAGTGAAAAACGGAGTGTTCGTCGAGCCCGGCGCGACCAGGAGCACGTCAACACCACTCCCCTTTAGCTCCATCCGCAAACCAGTCGTAAAACCATTGAGCGCAGCCTTCGTCGCGCTATACGCCGTCATCCTCGGAATCGCCTGGAACCCAACCACCGACGAAATATTGATAATCTGCCCGCTCCCTCGCTCCAGCATCTCCGGGATAACGTCGCGCGCGAGCGCGATCGGTGCGACGAGATTCAGCGCGATCATCTGCTCGACATTCCCCATCGGAATGCGCTGCACCGTCCCAAAGCTCGCCCACCCAGCATTGTTGACAAGCACATCGATCGAACCAAATGCCTCGCGCGTCATCGCCAAGACCGACTGCCGATCAGCCTCACTCGTCGCATCCATCTTCAAAGGCAATACCCGATCGCCGCCTAACTCATCGGCCAGGGTATCAAGTTTGTCCTTCGACCGGGCCGCAATGACGACGCGACTGCCAGCCCGATGAAACTCGATCGCTGTTGCTCGCCCGATCCCGCTCGAAGCGCCAGTAATCAGAACGACTTTGCCTTGTAGATCGTACACCATAAGATTTCGCCACAACGCCGAAGGGAAACTTTACACAAGCACCGCAAAACGTGTATCCTACAGGCTGTGGTAACGCAAAGCACGCCCATTGGGGCACGTGGACGGTCGGTCTAAATATCGCGGAGACCCTTTGGTGCTCACATTGACCTTCCTCGGTACAGGATCAGCTTTCTCCCGGCGAAATTTCCAATCCAACGCACTGATCGAAGCTTGGTCAGAATCCCCAGCAACACAGCCCGTTCCCGATGACATCATGCTGCTCGATTTCGGCACCACTGGCCCACTCGCGCTCTTCCAACTCATTCAGCGACCTGAGTTCGAATACCTTCAGCGAAACAGACGGGCTGACTATGGGAGAATCCAAAAACTCTTCGTCACCCATCTTCACGCGGACCACGTCGGCGGAGTCGAGGAGTTCGCCGTCCTTACCCGGTTCGCCTCAGCCGAAGGCGAGGATACACACCAGTCGCCGCGCCCGACATTGATCGCCGAACGAGACGTGATGGAAAGAATCTGGACCAACACCCTCAGCGGCGGACTCGGAGCCATGAACGGACACGAGGCTACGCTCGATGAGTACTTTGAAACCGTCTCACTCGCGCGATCCGGGGATGGCTACGACCCGTTTCGCCTCGGAGATCATTACGAGGTACAGGTCTTCCGAACCGACCACGTTCGGGTCAATGAAAAATACGATTGGCCAAGCTGTGGCCTGACCATTCGCGACGATCGCAGCTGCGAGACGATCGTCTACTCCGGCGACGCTAGGTTTGACCCGGAGGCGATGACCCCACGTTTTGCAGATGCGACAACGATCTTCCACGACGTGCTACTCGAACCCCACGAAGGGGCGGTTCACGCCTCGATCGACAATTTGCGATCGCTACCAAAGGAAGTACGCGAAAAGATGCACCTATACCACTATGGTGATACTTGGGACCACCCCACCTTCGACTTTGTCGCGAAAGAATTCGCGGGATTCGCAAGACCCCAGCAACGCTACACACTCTTCGCCTAGAGATGCGACGCCGACATGTTCCCACAACGTGTGACAAGGCGCGTCACCAACAACCCAAGACAAAGAAGAAAAGTCGAAACAACCCCCACCGAACCGCACGCGCCACACGCAGACCGAGCAAGCAGGCTCTCATCAATCGCGTCAGCCAATTCCTCGTCAAGCGTAATCTGCTCATCCGGTACCGTCTGATCCGCCTCCCCATCTCCTTTCGCAGGATCGTCCGAGGGATCGGGACCTGTTTCAGGTACGGGGTTTTCAGCCGGCGGATCCAACTCGAGGTCGGGGTCGGGGTCGGGGTTCGCGTCGCCTTCGTCGATCACGATTTGACCCGGCGGAGGACCAACCGGACAGCCATCGGCATCGACCAATTCGCCGATCGCAGTGTCCGGACAATTGTCACCGCCATCAGCAACACCATCCCCATCCGAGTCAGCCAGTGGTGGAGGCGGCGGTTCAACGTCGCCGCAACCCGAAATCGCCTGCCCGGCACACGCCCCGCCGCTACAAATATCCTCCGATGTGCAAGCATCACCGTCATCGCACGCGGCGCTATTGTTAACCGTTACGCAGCTTCCCTCATCGCAAGTATGATCAGTGCAGCCATCCCCATCGTCACAGTCGTCGTCCGCCAAGCAATCTGGGGGCGCGACGCACAAGTCCGCTTCTTCATCGCAGGCCTCCGTGTCACCGCACGGCGAAAAACCTTCAACGCATTCGCCCGAACCGCAGACCTCCACCCCATTGCAGAAAACACCGTCGGAGCAGTCCGCGCCATCATCAACGAAAACCTCTCCGCAATGATTCTCCAGGCAAACGACCAGAATGCACGGGCGACTCGCCGGACAGTCCTCCACGGTCAGGCAGCAATCGATGATCTTTTCGTGCGAACAGACGCCCGCCTCGCAAGTATCCGTTGTACAATCGTTCTCATCGCCACAATCCTCGGCGACCAGGCACGACACGCACAAGTCTGCATCTTCATCGCAGAAAGTGCCCTCTCCACAGGGCGACTCACCCGAAAGACACCCGCCGCCCCCGCACACCTCCGACCCATTGCAAAACGCCCCATCGTCGCAGAACGAATGAATCGCCTCGTGAACACACTCGCCCCACGGTGAGTCCGCATCGCACGAGTCGAACGTACAATCGACCCCGTCATCACAGTCGGTTTCAAGACCGTGGACGCAGCCAACGCCTACAGCACACGTCTCCTCGCCATCGCACGGATCGCCGTTATCGCACAACTCATCAACCGACTCGAAGGTACACTCGTCGAGGTTTTCGTCGCAACGATCGGTCGTACATTCAAACGCGTCGCTACATACGATGGCGCTTCCAGCGAGGCATCCTCGAACGGCATCGCAAGTCTCAAGCCCATCACAATAGAGACTGTTGTCGCAAAGTGCGTCGATCGCTAAGTGAGTACACGAACCGTCTTCTTCAACACAAGCATCGACCGTACAATCGACATCGTCATCGCAGTCCGCCCGAATACCAGGAACGCATCGCCCCGCATCACACCCCTCCAACCCGTTGCAATCGAACCCATCGTCGCAATCTGCTGCCAGATCGCACTCGGCTTGATACTCAAACGCCCCCATATCCACGACTGCCTCAAGAGCTCCGACCTCGCCACGATCATCTGTCACAGGGTCATCAATAAATCGCGGCAAACCATCGAGATCCAAAGCAGTCGCGGCAATCAAACTGTTGTTGTCTCCCGCATCGATACAAGGCGATCCAGCCAACAGTCGAAAGTCATCATCCGCAGTTCCGACCGAATGATCCGCCCCGTTCTCATCCACAAAAAGCGGATCGTCCCCGGTATTGGTCTCTCCGGACCAACCCCCTTCAACGCAGCTATACGAAACAGGCGCAGTCCCGGAAATCTGCGACGACCGACCACGTCCACGTCGATCGAAGTTCCCCCAGATCAAACTCCCAACAACCGTGGGACTCCCGAAGATCCCGCCCGCATCCGTATCAGCGAAATTATGCGCGACGGTACAGTTAACCAACGTGAGCAGAGCGGTCGCGGTGGCGTACATCGCACCGCCTCTTCCGCCGCTCCCAACACCCGCGGAGTTTCCGACGAAAAGACAATTAACAAGAGTCGGTCTCGCGAACGTCAGGCTCGAACCGGTTGCATAAAACGCCCCCCCGAGATTGTTCTCCCCTTGAGTGGCCGTGGTTCGATTCGCAAAAAAAGTGCAATGAGTGAACGTTGGACTCGCCTGATCGACATGCACCGCCCCACCGCGAGTCCCGGCTTCGTTTCCAGAAAACTTGCAGTGTCGAAAAACTGGCGACGCATCGACAATCAGCGCCCCAGCCCCGACATCATGCTGGTTAACCGTGACGCCGTCAGCCCGACCGCCAGTGATCGTAAACCCGTCCAAAACGGCGGAGTCATCCGCGTCGATGGCAGAAACAACGTGATATACCCGCTCCCCATCAACGAGCCGCCCATCGAGAACGGTTTCGTTCGCAATGAAGTCGCGCATCGAGAGGTCGAAGCTACCGGGATCTTCATCACCAGCAAAACCACCAAAAATCGCCACCCCATCTCTTAAGAAAAATGACGACGACCGGAACCCACCCGGCTTGTAGCTCCCCGCCGCGACCCAAATAGCGTCTCCCGGCGCAGCCGCAGCAATAGCGACCTGTAATTCGACGTAGGCATCCCCCCAACTGCTCCCATCCCGCGAACCTTCGGCGGCGGCACTAACCAAGACCGTCCTCCCCGCACCGATCAAGGCAGGGCTAAGTGAAAATGCGAGGAGCGAAAACGTGTAGAAAAGTCCTGCGAACAAAGGGGTCAGATCCTCCGAGCCCGACGGATACGTTCCGTAGAAACCCACTTATTGGATCGACTCAGCAAGCGCGATCGCTCCAGACCCCCTTCTAGTTCGTCACATACTCCACAAAATACTGTTCAGGAAGGAAATCGTAAGAGCCAACTGGCCTGAAACCGGCAGCGACCATTTCAGCGTCGACCGCCTCTCGGGGAATCTGCATCTTCAACGGAGGCCCGAATCCCCGCTCGTCACGACTCTTGGGAATGAAATCTATGTTGACCAGCCGGCCACCTGGCACGAGCGCCTCCCGAAGCTTCGCAACATAGGCTGCTCGATTCGGAAAGTGATGGTAGGTGTTCACAATCAAGATCGTATCCACACGACCCACCGGAAGACCCGGATCATCTTCGCGACAGTTCACCAACTCCACGTTGGAAACCCCAGCCTCGCGAGCATGCTGACCCGTGCGCTCGAGCATCTTCGGTTCAACGTCAACCGCCCAAACTTTACCCTCGGGACCAACAGCGACCGCTATTGGAACGGCGAAGTAACCAGGTCCGCACCCCACATCAGCCACCCGCTCACCCGGTTTTAGACCAAGCGCCGCGAGAACTTCGTCACGTTTCTGCCAGCTCTCGCGGCTTGGTTCTTCCAAGCGTGCAACGTACTCCCCTATGTCGCCCCGATGGCGGTGCCCACTACCATGACCGCCCTGGACGTCCCCAACGCGCTCGCCGCTCACGCACCCACCCAGGCAAAGCGCAGCCGCCCACACGGCCGTAAACTTGGCCGTCAATCTGATTATTCGACTCATACTTAACTCCTATACGGTCTCTTCAATCCGCGTTGACGCCGCCGAATGCAAGAGCACAAACCGGCGATAGTAAGCGATCCCCAGGCACGTCAGCGGGATCGCCAAAAGCAACCCAAGAAAGCCCAAAAGCTTGCCCCAGATAAACACACCGAGCAGAATCGCAACAGGCCGCAATCCCGTCACCTTTCCCATGATCCGCGGAACAAGCAGCGCATCCTGAACAACCTGCACAACAGCAAAAATCGCTAGCGTCATCGCGACAGAACCAACAAAGCTCCCGCCCCCTTCCAGTACACGTAACCCAGCAAGAATGATCGCCGGCAAGATAGCAACGAGCTGCAAATACGGAACCATATTAAGCAGCCCAATGAAAAGCCCAAACGGAACCGCCATTGGCAACCCCATGACCGTGAAGCCGACCGCGAACAGCGTCCCGACAAAAAAGGCCACCAACGACTGACCACGAAAGTATTGTCGAAGTGCCGTCTGAAACTGCTCCAAAAAATCAATAATCTCACATTTGTAGTTGGGCGGAAGAAGATCGCTGGCCATCTGAACGTACTCGGGATAATCCAGCAGCAGAAACACCAGATAGATCGCAACAATAATCAGCCCCGTAAGAGCGAGCATGAAACTGACGGCAAAGCTAACGACTGTCCACCCACCAACCGCCACTTGCTTCGCCGCGTCAACAGCGAGACCACGGAACGCATCCGACCGAACGAACTGAATCGCGTCTTCAATCGCGTCCCCAACGACAGTCCCAGAGACCCGCTCGCGCAATATCGAGAACCGCGCCGCGCGAGACAAATCGTTTTCGTGATCATGAAACTCCTCCCACCCGTCAACAAGCTCGGACCAACCAAACGTCGAGCTATCAGCCTTCGTTTCTGTGTTGTCGGATGGCACAGGTCGAACGCCCGGCGAAACACGACTGACCGTCGCCGTTTCGGATAGGTCGCTCCGCAGTTTCTCGAGATTGGTCCCGAACCGCGAAACCTGCGAGGCAATCAACGGTACAACGACCACAATCGAAGCAAGAGATACGACCAGCAACCCGGTAAGCGTCAACCCAACCGCGACGCCTCTGCGTCCTGTCCTCACCTCCAGAGAACTAACGAAAGGGTTGAGCAGATACGCCAGGACGACTGCCACCGCGAAAGGAAGGAGAACATCAGAAAGGTAACGAAGAAGAAAAAAGAGCGCAACGACCGCCCCAGCGGTCAGAACCATCCGAACAACGCGATCAAATGTGTATTTTTCATGCCCGCCGGCCATAACTGCTCCACATCGCATTGGAACCGATGGGCGTCGGCTTGGCAACCTCAGGCAAGTATCTGAGGTGGGGCGGCGAGATTTGGACCGTTGCGCGAAAGTGACCGCTTGTAATATCATCGAATGTTAGACTTGGGGCATGCTGTTGCGCTCGGGACCCTTCCTTCTTTCTGCGATTTTTCTGTCGCTCGGCGCGAGCTGCGCTTCGCCGCCGTCGAGCGGTCCCGACCCCATACTCCCACGATCGACTGCCACCGAACCCGCCCCGGACCTACGCCAGCATGCAGCGGTCATTAAGCGCTGCGATGGGGATGCGATCATTGTCTGCGACGAACCGACGTACGACCTAGGTAGCTTCTGGGTTGGCCCGCCGTTCAAACACGAATTCGTCGTGCGAAACACCGGTACGGATATCGGGTGGATTCAGATTCACTACTCGGGCGGACTGCATGCAGCATGTCGTGTCCGACTCGCTCCAGGCGAGTCCACAGCCGTATTCTGCTCAGGCGACTCCACCAAGGTTCAGGGGAGTTTCCAAAAAAACATCTCTGTGACACTGCTTCCGCCGACTGACCTGATCTGCGGTCGCTGCCGGCGGAAATACGATACGGCGGGACATCTGGATAGCTGCGGCCCATTGTCGCGGCTGCCTACCGAGAATCCTTGGTGCGTTCGTATGACAGGGCGAGATTAACCGGACCTCCTGGTGCTCTCATTTCCTAGGACGGCTCTTTTCGCCTATGATGCGGGGCTCGCTACATGGCGATTGCTGTTTCGTACGAGAGAGGCGATCCCTAGCCAAACTGAGGTCCGCGGTCGTCTTGCCGTGCCGACGCGGTTTGACCGAAAAGTTGATATGGCAGACCTAAGTCTCATTCGAAATTTCAGCATCGTGGCTCACATCGACCACGGGAAGAGCACCCTCGCGGATCGCATCCTAGAGAGAACCGGTGCTGTAACGGCGCGCGAGCTTCGCGCACAGTTTCTCGACGATATGGACCTCGAACGCGAGATGGGGATCACCATCAAGGCCAACCGCGCCACCGTCCCATACAAGTTCGAGGGCAAAGAGTACATGCTCAATCTGATCGACACCCCCGGACATGTTGATTTTCACTACGAGGTATCCAGGGCCCTCGCCGCCTGCGAAGGGGTGCTGGTCCTGGTCGACGCGACCCAAGGCGTTCAAGCGCAGACCGTCGCTAACGCCTACCTCGCGATGGAGTCCGATCTGGAAATGATCTTGGTCATTAACAAGATAGACCTCCCCGCTGCCCAAGCAGAAGACAGAGCGCTTGAAGCAGAACAGGTGCTCGGACTGGATGCGTCTGAGGCCATTTTCACCAGTGGCAAGACTGGAGAGGGCATTGACGAACTCTTCGAGTCCATCATAAAAAACATCCCGCCGCCCAAAGGTGATCGAAACGCCAAGCTCAAGGGACTCATCTACGACGCCAAGTCCGACCCGCATCGCGGAATTGTCTGCCACACGCGCGTTTTCGACGGCTCTTTCAAACGCGGCGACAAAATCAGACTCATGGCTTGCGAGCGAGAGTTCATCGTAACCGACGTCGGCAAGTTCAAACCCAAGCCGACCTCGATCGAATCGCTAGGCGCCGGCGAAGTTGGCTATTTTTTCGCTGGAATTAAGACCCTCGCAGACGTGAACATCGGCGACACCCTAACGCTCTCAGCCAACCCGACCGACGAGCTTCTCCCCGGATACGAAGCACCGCAGCAGATGGTCTTTTGCGATTTCTACCCGGGAATAGGCAGTACAACCGACCAACTTCGAAACGCCATGGAAACACTGTGGCTAAACGATAGCTCGTTTACCTACCAGACGGCGAGTTCGGACGCACTGGGGATCGGCTTTCGGTGCGGGTTCCTTGGTTTGCTCCACATGCGGATCATTCAAGAAAGACTAGAACGCGAGGGCGACGTAGCCGTCATGCAAACGGCCCCCACCGTGACCTACGAAATTCTCCTCAAAGACGGCACGATCACGAAGATCGAATCACCCAGCGAGCTCCCCGACCTTAGCCACATAGAAGAAATTCGTGAACCCTTCGTTGATGGACAGCTCATCGTCCCTGCAGAGTTCGTCGGCGCTGTCATGCAGCTAGCGATGGACCGACGAGGTCGCCACAAGAAAACTGAGTATCTCTCGCCAACACGGGTCATGATGACCTACGAGCTCCCCCTTTGCGAAATCATCTACGACTTTTACGACAAGCTAAAAAGCTGCACAAAGGGATATGGCACGGCCGACTACCACATGAAAGATTTCGAGAAAGGCGACTTGATCAAAATGGACATCCTCGTAAACGGTGGTCCAGTCGATGCGCTTTCGGTGATTGTCCATCGAGACAAAGCACAGTGGCGAGGACGCAAACTCATTGAGAGGCTCAAGAAAGAAATCGACCGCCATCAGTTCGAAATCCCGCTCCAAGCAGCCATCGGAGCAAAGATCATAGCAAGAGAAACAATCCGAGCCTTCCGCAAAGATGTCACAGCCAAGTGCTACGGCGGAGATATTTCGCGAAAGCGAAAGCTGCTCGAAAAGCAAAAAGAGGGCAAGAAGAGAATGCGCACCGTAGGAAATGTCGAGATCCCGCAGGAGGCATTCCTCTCGATCCTAGACCCCGAGGACTAGGAAAAAACAGGGCTTGCGAGGCAGAATCAGCCCCGCAAACCCCTCCCAGAATACGCCCGGCAGGACTCGAACCTGCAACCTACTGGTTCGAAGCCAGTTACTCTATCCATTGAGCTACGGGCGCGGCATTGCAAAAGGCCAACCAAGTTTGACCCGCATCGAACCGCTGGCATTATACTTCCCAGGAGACCTCGGTCCACCCGGCACCCGGAATCTGAAACTGCGCCGACACCCAAGCAACTCGATAACTTGCGTCCTACGCGCCTGAGGGTATACAATCTCGGGTCTTTTGAGGTTAAAGAATGACGGAAGCAGCAATGGCCGAAAAGTCGAACGACGAAACTAAGAAAAACCCGGCGAAAGATGCACCAGCGCCCGCCGAAGACGCAGAAGCTTCTCCGACTGGAGTTGCTCCCGCAGCAGACGGCACCGTACCAGCCGTTCCCCCAAGGCGCCAGCTAGGCGTCAAAGAACCCATCATCTTCAAATGGAAGCTCTTGGGCGGCGCGGGCGATGTCATGTTGACCCTCTTCAAATCTACAGAGCGCGAAGATGTCGATGCGCAATTCGAACGCGTCCAGCGAGAGGGGTACTACACCAATCTCAAGATTGTCGAAGCTGACGCCAAGGTTCCACAATCCAAAAAGGCCAAAGATACACTAGACAAAGAACGAAAACTGATGGGATCCGTCGCAGAGAAAAAGGCCCGCGAGGAAAAGTCACCCCGCTCGAAGGAAATACTCGCAGAACCCAAGTTGATCAGGCTCGGACGAACCAAGGCGGCAATCGCAAGAGCTGAAGCGGCGGCAGCAAAGAAGGCCGCAAAAAAGACGGTCAAGAAGAAAAAAACCACAAAGAAGGCGACCAAGAAAGCCGCAAAAACCAAGAAAGCTGCGACGACGACCAAGAAAAAAGCAAAGAAAGCGGCAAAGAAGGCCCCAAAGAAAGCACCAGCGAAAAAGACCGTAAAGAAAAAGGCGAAAGCAAAGAAAGCACCCGCAAAGAAAACGAAAAAAACAGCAGCAAAGAAACGTGGAAAGAGGTAGCACCCAAGACTCGACCGTATCCACCAGAAGTACAACCCCTTCGAAATGGACACCGATCCTGTAGATCCGCCACTAGAACAAGCGGGCAGTAGCCGCCATCATCGCGACCGCAGCACCACGAACAGTCCCAACGGGCTGCCCCAACAAGCTACGACCCGCAAACGGCGTATTCCGACCCAAAGAGAGAAACTGCTCCGGCGTCACACACCAAGTGGCCGCAGGATCGATCAGAGTTAGCTCGGAATCCGCCCCCACAACGATCCCCTTCCGCGACCGATGCAAGATACGCGCTGGACCCGTCGTAAACCATTCGATCAGACGAACCCAATCCGCCAAACCAGAATGAACCATCGCCTCAGCAGCAATCCCGACAGCCGTCTCCAACCCAACAATCCCAGCCGGCGCTTTCAAAAATCCTACATTTTTCTCAATCGCAGCATGCGGCGCGTGATCCGTCACAATGCAGTCGATCGTCCCGTCAAGCAAACCCTGACGGCAAGCATCGACGTCAGACTGTAAACGAAGAGGTGGATGCATTTTCGTATTCGGTGCAGCCTCCGCACAAGCATCGTCGGTTAGCAGCAAATGGTGAGTGCAGACTTCCGTTGTCACAGGCAACCCTTCGCGCTTCGCCTGTCGAACCAGATCGATCGCTTTCGCAGTAGAAATATGTGCAACGTGATATCGACCACCCGTCTTGCGACAAAGGCCGATGTCGCGCTCGATCATCGCCTCCTCGGAACGAGGATCCAGACCGGGCATCCCGATTCTCTTGGATACTTTCCCAAGATGCATCACGCCTCCAGCGGAAAGCTCTTTGTATTCGCAGTGCTGAATTAAGACCGTATCAACCTTCGCCGCTTGCTCAAATGCACCAAGCATGACCGCGTCATCTTCAACCCCATCCCCATCGTCAGTAAACGCAACAGCCCCCGCCTCTTGAAGAGAAGAAAAATCAGTCAGCTCAAGACCTTTGCGGCCTTTGGTAATCGTCGCGATCGGCAATACCGTCGCGCTTGAGACAATAGAGGCCCGATCCGTCACAAGTCGAATAGCTTCAGGACTATCGAGCGGCGGCGCAGTATTCGGCATGCAGGCAACCAGCGTAAACCCGCCAGCAGCCGCAGCAAGCGTCCCCGACTCGATGGTTTCCTTGTGCGTCTGACCTGGTTCGCGAAGGTGAACGTGAATATCCCAGAGGCCCGGTGAAACAATCAGTCCAGACGCATCAATCTTATGTGCATCAACCCCTGGCTCGGCAGCGATCTTCCCATCAACAACGAAAACATCCGCGACCTCATCGCGCTGAGAAATGGGATCAACCACACGTGCGCCTTCAATCGTTAGAGCTGAATATTGGCTATTTGTTAGC
Source organism: Phycisphaerae bacterium (assembly GCA_029260025.1). Lineage (GTDB taxonomy): Bacteria > Planctomycetota > Phycisphaerae > UBA1845 > UBA1845 > JAJRUK01. Next base: position 20,546 of record JAJDDZ010000272.1, read on the forward strand.
ATGATCGATAGCCTACGCTCCCTTAGCTTTCGCTAGGCGCGACCTCCTCCGGGTTTTCCTGATTCGGGACGAAATTATCCTCGCAGCTCTCAACGTACCCGCACCGTTCACAGAGACTCTTGCAATGTCGCGCAACAAGGATACCCGATTCGCACATAGGACATCTCACAACAGCCCCCCGCCCAACTTCACCGTTCGCGCGATCAACATCAGTCATCTTGGCGACTCCCTCAACGCCTGAACACAGCAGGATCATCCTTAGTGGCCGGGGCGGCCCTTCGATAAGAGTACTCGCAAGCGGACCTTTTGCTGCCACGTCGGTCGATGTACTATAACGGCGCGACCGCAGCCGTCCATCGCAGACCAGATTAGACCGCGAGTCGCCAAACGGAGAAAAACATGCAATCCATCGAACAGCGACATCCAAGAAACAAGACCACAGACCTCGCCGTTCGCATGTCGATCAGCTTTCGGTTCGTCACGACCTGCGCGGCGTTTTTTCTAGTTGCGAACATATCCTTAGCAGCCTCAGAAAAAAAAGCAGAACTCGCCATCGTCGGCGCGAACGTGTGGACAGGCGCAAGGGAAAAAACAAATCCACCTCCCGATGCGATAGCCATCACCGGCGGCAAAATCGTCGCCGTCTGTACCGACAATGAGATTCAAAAACTGATCGGCCCCGATACGAAAGTCATCCAAGCCAATGGAAGACGCGTCATCCCCGGAATCACGGATAGTCACACCCACATCATCGGCGGCGGCCTGCAACTCGCCCGACTGCACCTACGAGGCGTGGCGAGCAAGATAGCGTTCATCGACGCCGTCGAAAAAGCAGCAACCGCCACCCCAAAAGACGAGTGGATCCTCGGCGGACGCTGGAGCATCGAGAGCTGGGACGACCAAAAACCGCCCCGCGCAACCTGGCTTGATCCCGTCTGCGGAAACAGACCAGCCTTCCTCACACGAATGGACGGACACTCAGCCATCGCAAACAGCGCCGCACTAAAGATCGCCGGTATCGACGCCAACGGACCGGGCGACCCAGTCGGCGGAGAGATAGAACGCGACCCAAAGACGAACGAACCGACTGGAATTCTCAAAGAGTCTGCCATGGGACTGGTCTCCAAGCACATTCCACCAACTTCTCAAGCCGCGATGACTCGCGCACTCGAACGAGCGATGAAACACGCAAATTCGCTAGGAATTACGTCCGTTCATGATATGTGTAGCCTCTCACACCTTGCGATCTTTCGCCAAGCAAACGAAGAAAACAGATTGACGGTAAGAATCACAGCCTATCTCACGGCCAACTTCACGCAGCACCAAGATAAGATCGCCGAAACTCGATATGGACTCGATAACAACATGGTCCGCCTCGCCGGGTTCAAAGCGTACATGGACGGCTCACTCGGAAGTCGCACCGCCTACATGCACGAGCACTACGCCGACGCACACCCCGAAATGCCCTACCCGCGTGGTCAACTCACCGAATTCGCTGTTTCTCCTGAGAGTTTTCATAGCAACATAGCAGGCGCCGACCATCGTAAACTGCAAATCGCTGTCCACGCTATCGGCGACGAGGGCAACCACTTACTCCTGAACGCCTACGCGGAGGCTGCCAAGAGAAATGGAAAACGCGACGCCCGCCACCGAGTTGAACATTCCCAACATCTGATTCCGTCCGACATACCACGCTTCGCAACACTCGGCGTCATCGCCTCGATGCAACCCTTCCACAAAGCAGACGACGGTCGCTACGCCGAGAAGGCGCTGGGGAAGAAAAGACTGGAAGCGTCGTATGCGTTTCGACAGCTTGTCGATTCTGAGGCGACCGTTGTCTTCGGAAGCGATTGGCCCGTCGTTACGCTGAACCCGTTCGCAGGCCTCGACTCTGCTGTCAACGCAAGAACCCTCGACGACAAGGTGTGGTTACCGTCGCATTCACTGACGGTCGAAGAAGCGCTTCGAGCCTACACCGCGTCGCCACCGTTTGCAATTCATCGAGAAGACAAGCTCGGCACGATCGAAGTTGGAAAACTCGCGGATTTGGTGATCCTCAAAGACGATGTGCTAACGATCCCGTCGTCAAGAATCAAAGACATCAGAGTGGATACCACCATCGTCAATGGAACAGTTGTCTACAACTCAGAATATTGAGCCGCGAAGGTTGAAAAAATGAATCGGACCTATTCGTACTCGTCCCCATACTTCTTGTGGATGTCGGTCACGAGTTCCTTGATCCCCTGCGCATCGCGGCGCTTGCAGATAAAAGTCGCGTCCGCTGAGTGAACAATCACTAGATCGTCAACACCGATCGTTGCGATCAAGTGCTTATCCAACGACACAACAATGTTCCCCCGCGACCCAAGATGTACAACATGCTCGCAAGCGTTCACGTTCGCATCTGCATCCGCTTCGATAATGGACTCGATCGCAGGCCAAGAACCCACATCAACCCAGTGACAACCGAGCTCGACAGCAAGAACACGATCCGCACGCTCCATCACGGCGAAGTCAATACTAATCCGCATCAACGACGGGTACAGCTCCGCGAGCTTCGCCTTGCGCTTCTTCTCATTTGCAATCGCGGCGATCCTGCATACAGAATCGTACGTCTGAGGAATATGTTTCTTGATCTGCTCGAGTATCGTCTTCGCCCGCCAGGCGAACATCCCGCTATTCCAGTAGTACTCGCCCGTCGCATCATACTTCATCGCTGAAGCGAGGTTCGGCTTTTCAGCGAACTTGGCGACCGCGTAAACGCCGTCAGAAACGCGATCCCCACGCCGAATATAACCGTAACCGGTGTCCGGACGTGTCGGACGAATCCCTAGCGTCACGAGCGCGTCATCATGCTCCTCGGCCGTGAGGAACGCCCGCTCGATGTCGCGGCAAAATGTATCTAAAGGAGAGATCAAATGGTCTGCCGTAAAAATCCCAATCACGGCCTCCGGATCTTTCTCGTGCAAAATCGCGCAAGCAAGTCCAACCGCGCTTGCAGTATCTCGACCAACCGGCTCGCCGATAAGATTCTCTTCGGATAGCTCGGGGAGGTCTTCGCGAATCATTCCAAGATGAGCGTCACTTGTAATGACGTGAATTTGTTCGGGCGGAAGCAGCGCAGCCACACGTTCATAGGAATGTCGAATGAGGCTCTTGCCTTCGAACAATCGAAGCGTCTGCTTCGGGCGCTCTTTTCGACTCAGTGGCCAAAGTCGAACACCAACCCCGCCGGCCATGATGACTGCATGTCGCACGATTGTGCTCCGATTACGCTAAAAGGCGTCGCCAACGTCGTCAAAATCCACGCGTTTCAGGTCAGCAAACTCAAGAACCCAACTCCGCTTTTCGCCATCCTTAAATTGAACGTCTACATGCGTCCGCCGCGCACCCCGATGAATCGAAAGAAGCTGTCCCAACCCGTGCAGCGGATGCTCAACCAACGTGCCGATCGTCCACTGCGCAACATCCGCTGGTAACTCGCCATTGTCAGCGGGTTGTCGCCGACCCGCGCGTCGCGCTCCCGAGTCGCCGCCTTGCTCGCTACATTCTACACCATCCTCCGGCAACTCGTCGAGGAACGGACTCCGTACAGTCCGCTGGGTAATCCCTCTCATCATCCGAAATCGAGCCCGAGTTAACGTCAAGTCCTTTCGAGCTCGTGTCATACCAACAAAACACAGACGCCGTTCTTCCTCAATATCATCTTCGCTACCCAAACCCCCAAAATCTCGCCGAAAAGGAACCAGACCGTCCTCAAGCCCGAGAACGTAAACATGATCGAATTCCAGGCCCTTGGCAGCGTGAAGTGTCATCAACGTGACCTTGTCCGCGTCATCAGACACCGCATCCACATCGCTCACGAGGGCGGCGTGCTCTAGCCATTCGATCAGCGTCGCCTCTGGGTTATCTTCGTGGAACACAGCCGCCGCACTAACTAGTTCGTCGAGGTTCCCGTGCGCGGAGTCGTCGCCATCTCCTTGATCCTTGTACATCGCCCGCAACCCGCTGTGCGAAATAACGAAATCAAGGGCCTTTGGGGGAGATAGTTCCATCGCCGTCGCGAGGTTAGTCAGGAGCTTGCCGAACTCACGAACCTTACCAGCCG
>JAJDDZ010000273.1 GCA_029260025.1 Phycisphaerae bacterium
GTTTACGAGGGATCAGAGCAGTAGACGGGAAGTCGCTTGTGACGGACGAAAACGAAGTCTACTCAAAAAGGGCCGTTAAGGAACTAGGACTCCAGCCCGCTACAGACGAGCTTTTCCCGCTCATTTACGACGAACTGCGGAGACTAGCCCACGATTGGTTCGCCAAACAGCCCGGCGAAGCAACACTTCAACCAACCGCCGTCGTCCACGAAGCCTACCTCCGACTCGCCACCAGCGAGGGGAAAGGATGGGAGACAGGCCAGCATTTTAGAGCAATTGCCGCCCGCGCCATGCGACAAATCCTAGTCGATCGCGCCAGAAAAGAGCGCTCAGCAAAAAGGGGCGGCGACCAATGGCGCGTTACCCTTTCCGGAGTCACCGAAAACGATGACCCAGACAAGACTGCCGACATGGTCGATTTGGACAACGCCCTCGCGGAACTCGCAGAGTACAATAAGCGACACGCAAGAATTGTCGAACTAAGGTTCTTCGGAGGTATGTCGATTCCAGAGACGGCTGAACTGATGGGCGTCTCCCAAAGAACCGTGACACTCGATTGGCAAATGGCCAGAGTGTGGTTGCTCGCACGCCTCGATGGAGAAGCAAGTTAAGAATGACGCCCCAACGATACAAGCAAATCCAGGAAGTCTTTCAGCGAGTCGCAGAATCACCCAAACCGCAACAACAAGACGCGCTCAACAGAGAATGCGCCAACGACCCGGACCTTCGATCCCAGGTTCAGAAACTCCTCCCCTACATCGCGAAGACGACCGAAAATCTTCTCGACTTGACAGTCCACCCCAACGATCGAAACCCGGCGACACTCCCGACCCACATAGGCCCCTACGAGATTATTTCGCGCATCGGAATCGGCGGAATGGGCATCGTCTACGAAGCCAAACAGAAAAACCCCAGCCGATCGGTCGCCCTAAAAGTACTCGCCAGCAGAAATGACGATCCCTACTACATCAAACTCTTCAAGAGAGAAGTCCGAGCGCTCGCACGACTAGACCACGCCGGTATCGCAAGAATCTACGACGCGGGACGAACGAACGAAGGTCAATACTACTTCGCCATGGAGCTCGTCCGCGGCAACACACTCACCGATTACGTGAAGAATAATGTCCTGCCCGATGCCAATCGACTCAAACTCTTTCAGACAATCTGTCACGCCATCAACAGCGCCCATCAACGCGGCGTCGTCCACCTCGACCTGAAACCATCAAATATCCTAATCGACGAAAACGGATCACCGCGAATCCTGGACTTCGGTCTCGCACGCATCGCCGAAGTCGACGCAACCACAGTGACCATCTTCCGCGACACCAAACACTTGCACGGAACACTCCCCTATATGAGCCCCGAACAAGTGCGCGGAGACCCGAACAATATAGACGTCAGGTCAGACATCTATTCGCTCGGGGTCATACTTTTCGAACTGATGACGAGCGCCCTTCCGATCGAACCGAAAGGTCGTTCTTGGCACACATTACTAAAAGCAATCTCCGAACAACCGCCACGAACGCCGCGAGAGATTAGACCGAATCTTCCCACCGACGTTGAAGTGATCATCCAAAAGTCGCTCGAGAAAGAACCCGACGCTCGATATCAAAGCGCCCTCTCACTTGCGGAAGATATCCATCGCTACTCGTCGGGTCGACCAATTCTTGCGCGACCACAAACCGCTTTCCAATATTTCCAAAAATGGGTCGGAAGACACAAAATCGCCGCCGCAATCGCCGCCACATTCCTCATCTCGATAACATCCGTTGCAGTCTGGATGAGCGCGCTCTACGCAAGGGCAAGCGCCGCAGAACAACTCGCCGAAGTGAGACTCATGGCAACCACCGCCGCACAAATTGAAGCAGAAAACAAGGCTGAACTACATGCCCGCGAAAGAGATAAAGCAGAGCGCGCCGCAAGCTTCCTCAAAGAAATGATAACACTGACTGACCCATACTTCGGCGTCCGCGGCGAGACCCCGGTGTGGAGATTGCTCGATAAGGCGTCACAGCGTGCGGGGAAAGAGCTCAAAGATTTCCCTCAGCTCGAGGCCGACCTGCGCAGAACGATTGGCGTCAGTTACGAGTCCCTAGAACTTGCAGACAAGGCGGACGCGGAACTTAGACGCGCGATCGAAATCCTACGAACACTAGGACCCCAGCACCTCGCAGACTTGGCGAGTACCTTGGATTCGCTTGGACTTGCAAGATGCAAACACGCAGAATTCTATCCAACCGCCCCCGACGCTGCCCAAGAAGCCGTCGATATCCGAACCAGGCTGCTCGGACCAAACCACCCTGATACACTCGACGCACAACTAAACCTTGCACGCGCTCACAACTATGCGAAGAACTTCGACATCGCCGAAAAAATGTGCGCCAGGGTGCTCGAGGCCTTTCGAGAATACTCCCCTGAAGATGACCTCAGAATTGCTGCCGCCCTGACGATTTCCGGGGACACAGCGCACCATCGAGGCTTTTTCGAGAAGGGAAGTGCGTATTATAAAGAGGCAGCATCAATCTTCGAACGCCACAAAGAAGATATGCCCGAAGAGTACACCATCGCATTGCGCAACGTCGCATGGCAGAGCGCCCAGGCAGGGGACTACCAGCTCGCAGAAAATCTTGCCACCGAAGGCATTCTCATAGCAAGAGAACTCTTGGGAGAAAAACACACCATTGTCGCTCGATTTCTAAATTCCCTCGGACATTTCAGGCTGATGCTTGATCGACCAATCGAAGCCGCGAAGAACTTGAACGAAGCGATGGAAATATACCTCACGTGGTTCCCCGAAAATTCAAGTAATATCAGAGACACAAGGGGCCTCATTGGCGGAGCGTGTTGGGCTTCCGGAAACTACAAAGAAGCAGAACGTATCTTCCGCGAACTCGTTGAACTCACCCAAGAATCAAATATCGAGCCCTACCCGGACCACAGACTCCATACCCTAGCAGTCGTCCTCCGTGACAGCGAACAATTCGACGAAGCGGAATCCCTGCTGATTGGAATCAACAAGCGATCCCGAATCCTATTCGGTGAAAACCACCCCTACGTCGCAAACGGAGACATCAACCTCGCCCGTTTGCTCTACCTCAAGGGAGAGTACCAAAGAGCGGAACCACTCGCCCGCGGCGCAATGAAACTCAGAAAAAACCACCTCAGCAACAACCACCCCGACTACGCCGAAACATGTATGGTCCTGGGTCTAATCTTGACAGCACAAGAAAACGCCGCTGCCGGCGAACCGCTTTTGCGCGAAGCGCTCGCAATCCGCAAGGAACTCTGGGGCGAAACCCACTCGCTCGTGGCAGAGTCAAGAAGCGCGCTCGCCGAATGCCTCATTGAAAAACAACAATACACCGAAGCAGAAACGCTTCTCCTCGCCGCAAGAACCGTCCTAGCGCAACACTTGCTCCCCCAGCACAAGTATCGCCGGCTAACCCGCCAAAGACTGGCAAAGCTCTATGAAAAAACGAAACGACCAGACCTCGTCGCCCAATACCAACCAGCCCAAGAGATAGCAAGAATAGAAGAGACCCAAGCGACCGGCCCGCACGAAAAACTCGCTCCCCAGGAAATTCGCGGACAGATTCACCGGAGTCTCGGCAATCCCAAAACGACTCTCACGAACATCAACGACAAACATCGACCAATCAGCAAGGGTCGGCCCAGCGCGAACGCCAAGCGCCTCACCCCGATCCCGCCGACCTCTCCGCGCTAATTCAAGAGTCTTGCGTCAAAGCGAAGCACGGCCGAATCAGTCACGCGACACTGCGGCCACAGAAATCGCTGCCCGCTATAGACGCTCAGGATCCTCGACCGTCCGCTCCCCGCGGGCGCTCCCAGTATTCAACGTCCCCTTCGGCTCAAACAACAAAACATGCACCTCATCCTCAGCCACCGGAAGATGCTCGACCCCGCGCGGAACGATAATCAGCTCACCCTCGCCGACCTCCACCGACCGATCACGAAAACGCATCGTCATCCGCCCCCGAACAACAAGAAAAAGCTCGTCAGCTTCATCATGATGATGCCAAACAAACGCACCATTCAGCTTCGCAACCTTAACGTCACAGTCGTTCACCTCACCAATAATCTTCGGAGTCCACTGCGCCTCAAACGACGCAAACTTCGACGCCAGGTTTATCGCAACCGTCATCGCACCTCCTCCGACACGCTATCCACCGAATCTTTCTTAACTCTTGGTTGATGCTTCCACCGACGATGCACCCACCAATACTGCGATGGCTCCTCGCGAATAAAACGCTCGAAAGACTTCGTATACTCCTCAGTAATCCAGCGCAACGGATCATCTCTGTCCGCCCACTCCTCAGGATGAATCACGCGATCAATACCAACTTCATACTTCGCAACACCACCAAGACGCCGCCCATAACCGACAAGAATCGGAACCTCCGCAGTCATAGCAAGAAGACCGATCGACTTATACGTAGACGCAGGCTTATTAAAAAAATCGACAAACATCCCCTTCCGACCCGCATCCTGATCTCCTATAAACGCAACCAACGACCCACTCCGCAACAAACCCTCAGCCCCCGCCGCAGCCCCCTTCTTATCCAAGAGCTTCAGACCAAGCATCCGCCGACTATTCACCAAGAACCGGTTCAGATAAAAATTATCCTCCGGACGCATGATCGCCGTAATATCAAATCCCTGCGCAGCAAGGAGATGCCCCACAATCTCAAACGACCCATAATGCGCAGTCACGAGCACCGCCCCACGGCCACTCAGCAAAACATCGATCGCCGTTTCAAGATTCTTCACCCGAATATAGCTAGGCCAGGTCACCGGCGAGATCAGTCGGGGAAGACAAACCGCCTCCACGACAAACATCGCAACCGACTCCAAACACTGATCCGCCATCTCCGAAATTTCTTCCGCCGATCGCTCGTCTCCAAACGCAGTCGTCAAATGCGAAACCGCGATCCGCCGATGTCGCGGAAGTACCCGACCCCAAACCCAAGCAAGCCCCCGCGCCGTCCGCAAATTCCAATTGATCGGAAAACAGTGCATCAGTGCAAACACGGCGCGAACAACAACGTAAAACAACCAAGCTGTGATCCCAGAGCCCTTCATCCCCGCCATCGTAACACGACCCCCGAAAATTCCCCAACCCGGCGTCAACCCTTGACCACCAGCACCGAACCCGCCATACCTTACGCCCATGCAATCCTCCGACTTCGACATCACAAACCTCGACTACCACCTACCGGAGGACCGCATCGCCCAATCCCCGCTCGAACATCGCGACCACGCAAAACTCCTCGTCCTAGACCGATCCAAAGACGCCCTCACCGACAAATCAATCGCCGACCTCCCCGATCTTCTCGATCCAGGCGACCTGCTCATCCTGAACGACACCCGCGTCATCCCCGCAAAATTCACCGCCCACCGCGAAACCGGAGGAAAAATCGGCGGCCTGTTCATCCGCGAAACAAAATCACAAACATGGGAAGTCATGCTCGAAGGAGCACGACGATGCAAACCCGGCGAAACAATCAGAATCCAGGCTCCAAATCAACAAGACGTCCCCGTTAAGCTCCTCAGAAGAAAAGAAGCAGGCCACTGGATCATCAAACCAGAATCCAGCCAAACCGCCGAAGAAATCCTAAGCAGAGTCGGACAACCACCGCTCCCACCATACATCCACCGCAAGTCCGCAAGCGAAGCAACCACGAAACACGACAAAACTAGATACCAAACCGTCTTCGCAAAAAACCCCGGAGCGGTCGCCGCACCAACAGCAGGCCTGCATTTCACAAACGACCTGCTCAACCGCCTCCATGACCGAAACATCCAAACCGCAAGCGTAACACTCCACGTAGGACTAGGAACATTCAAGCCAATCGCAACAACAACCCTGACCGAACACATCATGCACGAAGAACGCTACAACCTCCCGGAAGAAACAGCCAACGCAATCACGGATTGTCGCAAAAGAAAAAACCGAGTAGTCGCGGTCGGAACAACAGCTCTAAGAACCCTGGAAGCATGCGCAACCCAAAACCAAGATTTCGACCACGAACACCGCTCAGAATCCGACCAAGAATCCAACAACCGCCTGGTAAGCCCCGGTACCGGCACAACAGACCTTTTCATCTACCCCCCGCAAAAACTCCGAGTCACAGACGCCCTGTTAACAAATTTCCACCTCCCCAGAAGCACCCTCCTAGCACTAATCATGGCCACCGCCGGGATTTCCCGAACCAAATACGCCTACAAACATGCTGTGAATTCAAACTATCGCTTCTTCAGCTATGGCGACGCCATGCTCATCGTTTAGAATAACCAGTTCGCCAAACCGACTGGTACAGAACTCTCAGTGACATATGTAACGGTGGCGGTTCGGCGGCGGGTGGCATGGCCCATGCTAGCGTTGCCATGCCTTGTGTGACTGCGGTTTCCAACCGGTGCAAGTAAGGCGACCATCGTCCTGTCGCTTGCGCGGACGAACCAAGTCGGGTCACCAGCCCGACACCGTGCGGACAACAGCACGGCAGTTTGGGTCATCGACCCAATCTCTGGGCAAGAAAACGAATTGCACGACTGACGCGACCGATGGCGAGAAAGAAACCAAGATGCCTGAACAACGAACCAAGCAGGAAAAAAAATGGGTCGCCATAGGCCTCGCAATCGGGGCGGGCATCGGCGTTGCGACAGACAAAGTCGCGATCGGAATCGCACTCGGACTCATATTCGGGATCGTTATTGGAAGGCTAAAAGCCAAGTAGTGTAGGCTACTGCCGATCGTCGTAGGGTCCGCTGTGCGAACCAACTAAATCGAAAAAGCTGTCAACAAGGAGGGAGCCTTTAAGATGAAAATTATCCGTCGCCCACACGTCTACCTCGTAGGCCGTCAAACCGTCAACCAACCAGAGATCGACAATTTCCTCGCCGACCACAACGTCACCGGCTGGACAACAGACACAAACGTCGCCGCCGAAGTCCTCCCCGAGGTCGCCGGAAGACTCTGCTACATGAGTTTCAAAAAACCCCGCCCCGGCGGAAACTCCGCCTACCTCGGTCACATCAAAGAAGTAGGCCACGGCAGCGTACTCGAACACGGCGTCTTTAATTTCATTATCACCGGCGTCTCGCGATCCTTCACCCACGAACTCGTCCGCCACCGCGCCGGGTTTGGTTACTCCCAGCTTTCGCAGCGCTACGTTGATGAATCCGTCGCAGATTTTGTAGAACCTGATTGCATCGGCGACGACCCCGAGCTGCACGAAGTCTGGAAGTCCGCCGCCCAGCACGCCCAGGAAGCTTACGTCAAACTAGTCGAAGGCTTACAAGCAAAATTCCAAAACGTCGAAGACAAGACCCTCCGCAGAAAAATGGCAAGACAAGCAGCGAGATCAATTCTACCAAACGCCACCGAGACGAAGATTTTCGTGACCGCCAACGCTCGCTCGCTCAGACACTTCGTCGAATTGCGTTGCAACGAACACGCCGAAGTAGAAATCCGAGAAGTCGCCGCCATGATGCTAGAAATCCTACAAAAAGAAGCCCCCAACGTCTTCGGAGACTACGAATTCCTAACCCTCCCAGACAAGACAAAAGCAGCAGAAACAAAACACAGAAAGGTGTAACCCGCGCAGACAGTCAACGAGCATCACTGAGGATTTCCCCACCGAGCAGCGACCGGAAGGAAACTGACCCACGACCCGCAGGCTTCAGCCTGCGCGGACACCCGTAGTCAAGGATACCACGGCCAATAGAATGACGAGCCGCCAGCACGTCGTGTCATCGACCCAACCCCGCCCCTAATCATCCTTCCCAAAAATCTCGACCCCATCAAACGCCTCGCGAAAGCTATAAACCTCAGCAAAGTCCTCAAGTCGATCGTCATCCTGACGGCGCATCATGTCCAGATCAATAAAACCAAAAACAATCCGCCCAAAGTCAGTCGTCTCGCGAACATTCCAAGATTCAAGAACAACCCGCGCCATCATCCCCCATCGCGTCAATGCATAATCACGAAGACCCCAGCACAAATCCCGACCATTGATATGACGATCAAGTTTATCAACACCACCCGCCTCATCGATCGCGTCCAGAATCTCCTCAGGCAAACTCCCCGAGTGATACTGCGAAATCAAGTCAGGCCAATCAAGATTATTGCGAAGAAGAAAGTGCTGAAGATGACGGTGGGCTTCCGTCTCAGGACCATGAACATGCTCAGCCGCGTGACCCAACCCCTCGCGCACAAAAACAAACGCATCCTCAGGGTAACGCCCCACGTGATCGACTAGATCCTTTAGTGTTTTCGGAGGTTGATCGACCATACGACTGACGTCTCCGACAAACCGTGCAACCCCCCGACAGCACGAAACGCCCAACCATACCATCCCGCAAGCGAGGGCAAAAAGACTACGACTCTTATCCATCCGACGGAGGAGGACCGGATCCCCCACCACCACCACCGCCATCTTGCGGCGGACGCTTCTTCCCACGACGCCTCTTTCCGCGCCGCTTCTTCTTCGGAGCATCACCCTCAGACGCGCCCCCATCATGACCTTCCACCTTACCCGCCGGAGGACCAGAACCACCTTGCCCGCCAGCAGGTCGATCACCAGCCGATCGATCCCCAGATGACCCAGGACGCTCGCCCCGAGCAGGACGCCGACCACGACCACCCGAACGCGATTTGTCTCCGCCTCCACGAGCAGGCGATCGTCCAGACGAACGATCCGGCTCCTGCGGCGGACGCGGCGGTTCCGCACCCGGCTTGGGATTCACTTCAAGAATATCTTCTGCAACAACCGTTATCCGCGTCCCGTCGTCTTGTTGAATCTCGACAAGCTGAGTAAGAATCTGTCGATTCACAACAACGCCTACCCCATGACTCGTTAACAGACGCACACCCCGACGCGGCAACTGCTTATCAAGTTCTTCGTAACCGGTATGCTCATACCGCAAGCAACACTTCAGTCGCCCACACCGACCCGATACCTGCGTAGGATCAAGCGTAGCCTTTTGCAACTTCGCCATCCGCATCGTGATAGGTCGAAGCGTCTTCAAGAAAACCTTGCAACAAACCTCGCGCCCACATGTCTCAAAGTCCGCAAGAAGTCGCGCCTCGTCCCGAGCACCAATCTGACGCATATCGATCCGAGTGTGATAGTCATCCGTGAGTTCCTTAACCATTTCACGAAAATCGACCCGGTCATCAGACATGAAGTAAAAAACTATACGCTCCCCACCAAACGGAGACTCGCACTCAACAACCTTGATCTTAAGGTTGTACTTGTCCGCAACCCGCTGACAATTCCGCATCTGCTCGCGATTACCATCCTGAATCCGAGCATACTCGGCAAGATCCGCGGAAGTCGCCTCACGCAGAATCCGACCAGCATCAAACGCAAGCGAATCAGTCCCGCATGTGCTAACCCAGTCCTTCATCTGATCGCGAGTGACAGATTTGTCGCACCCGTTGCACGTCAGCGAAACCTGCTCGCCAATCTCAATCCCACGCCGCGTCTGAATGATCACTTTCGCGCCGCAGCTAAATTTCATCTCAGGCGGATGTTTGAACTCGCCGACATGCCGCATATACCCAAAACGAACAGCCGTCGTCGGATAAATCTTCTCCAGACCATTTCCGCAAGTGCTACCTGACTTCCCCGACCCGCAACTCCCGCAACCAGAATGCTTTTCCGGCTCCGGAGGCTCAAGGTAGTATTTCTCAAGATTGACTGTCGATTCGACCATAAGAATACCAGAAATGTGTCGAGCCCAATGGCGTCGAATCCGTTCGCGCCAAGTAAGACCGAGCGATCCCCAGCGTGAATCAGCTCGACAGTTTGGTCAGTGCGTCTTCGAATTCTTTCTTACCGCGCAGACCGACAAACTTCTCAACAATCTCGCCATTGTTGAACAAGATGACCGTCGGTATCGCGCTGACAGAAAACCGTACAGAGACCTCTCGATTCGCATCCGTATCAACCTTGCCAATCTTCGCCTTACCATCGAACTCAGTCGCCAGCTCGTCAATCACAGGCGTCAGCGCCTTACAAGGACCGCACCACTCCGCCCAAAAATCTACGAGAACAGGCGTGTCCGACTGAAGTACTACTTCGTCGAAATTGGCATCGGTAAACTCAAGCGTATTTGCGCCAGCCATGACGTCTCCTTAAGCGATTCAAGAGGATCTTCCCGTACTTACTCCAAAGCGGCAAGATTGTAGGCAACCCTCTTTCCCCGGTCAACAAACCAAAACCCGGCACAAACCCCCGACTAAACGCAAAAACCGCTAAATCTGCCCACTCCTCCCGAAACTTGCCCCCTTGTATCAACCATGTCATCATGCAACATCGGCGAGGAACCAGCCTCTCCCCATAGAAGGGTTAAGCCAATGTTCGGGCACCCGTTCTAGTCAGCTTCGACAACAACGTTGTCATCAACCAATAGAGGAAGACGTGCCCCTTCAACCCGGAACAAACCTAGGCCCCTACGAAATACTCTCGCCCCTGGGCGCAGGAGGCATGGGCGAAGTCTACCTCGCCAAAGACTCAAAACTCGACCGTCAAGTCGCAATCAAAGTCCTACCAGAGACCATGACCCGCGACGTAGAGCGAGTCGCGCGATTCCAGCGCGAAGCAAAACTCCTCGCGTCACTCAACCACCCAAACATCGCAGCCATCTACGGCTTCGAAGAACAACGGTTGGATTCCGGAGTCATGCACTTCATCGTAATGGAGCACGTCGAAGGAGAAACCCTTTCGCAACGGCTAGGCGGCGGACCATTCCCAGTCGAGGACGCACTGGACATCGCCAAGCAAATGGCAGAAGCCCTAGAAGCAGCCCACGACAAAGGAGTCATCCACCGCGACTTAAAACCAGGTAACGTCATGGTCCGCCTCGACGGAACCGTCAAAGTCCTGGACTTCGGACTCGCCAAGGCAATGGCCGAAGAATCAACAGGCCCCGTCCCAGCTGACTCCCCAACGATCACCATGAACTACAGTCGCCCAGGCGTCATCCTGGGAACCGCTGCGTACATGAGTCCCGAACAAGCTCGTGGCCGTCCACTCGACAAACGCACCGACATCTGGTCCTTCGGCGTCATGCTCTATGAATTCCTAACCGGCGCGTGCGTCTTTCGCGGCGAAACGGTCACCGACTCAATGGGCGCCATAATGCACAAAGACCCCGAATGGGCTTTGTTACCAAAAGGCACGCCCCCAACGATCCACCTTCTCCTGCGACGATGCCTGACAAAAGATCGAAAACGAAGACTCCAAGCAATCGGCGACGCACGCGTAGAACTAGAAGCAGCCATCGTCGACCCGACAAGTACATCGCTCGGACTAGCGCAAACTGCCCTCGAGGTGAAACGGCGATTGCTACCGTCATGGCCAATCAACCTCGCGTTCGTCGCAATTCTAGCGATGACGGCCACCGCCACCTGGTTCGCCAAACCAAAACCCAAAGATACGTCTCAAGTCATTCGTCTCACCGCAATGATCCCAGACGAGCAAGAGTTCACCACACAGGCGAAAATTGGGGCAGCCCGCATGCCCCTCACCGCCATCTCGCCAGACGGCACCACCCTAGCTTACTTAGCAACAACTGACTCCAAGACGCAGATTTACGTGCGACACATGAATCAGCAAGAAGCGGTTGCCATGACCTATACCGCTGACGCAGACTCGCCAATATTTTCCTCCGACGGTCGCTGGATCGCCTTCTCTCAAGACGGAAGACTCAAGAAAATCTCCGTTCTGGGTGGACCCGCACAAACGATCTGCGACGCCCCGCAGCTCCGAGGCGCGCATTGGGGCGCCAACAATAGGATCGCCTTCGCCCCAACCCGCCGATCCGGTATCTGGATTGTCTCAGCAGACGGCGGAAAACCTGATCAGGTCACCGACCTGGGTCCAGACCCAGGCGCAGCTTCGCACCGCTGGCCTCAACTCTTGCCGGATGGGCGCTCGATAGTGTTCTCCCAGACAGACAACGAAGATGACTTCACCTCCGCGAAAATCGAAGCCGTATCGGTCGACACCGGGAAACGCAAGGTCCTTATCGAAGGCGCAATGTACGCCCGATACCTCCCCACCGGACACCTTGTCTTCGTCCGAGGCGATGTGCTCATGGCCGTCGAGTTCGACCCTATCCGCGTTGAGATCATGGGCTCGGAAATACCGGTCCTAGAGGACCTTAAAACAGAATCAGCCATGGGAACCGGGCAATATTCTTTTTCCGACAACGGAGTGCTCGTATACATGTCGGGCAACGACACCGCTGGTGTTTCTGAGTTGGTGTGGGTCGACCGCGCGGGCAAGACCACTCCCGTGTCGCAGCATGCCCGAAACGCGATTGAGTTTTCCCTATCCCCAGATGGCTCACGGATCGCGTGGGTCCTGCGCGGAGGCGTTGGATCCATACCCGACATCTGGGTACTCAATGTCGAGCGCGACATGCTAACCCGACTGACATTCGACGACGGGTCCGATATGAGTCCGATCTGGTCGCCGGATGGCACGTGGATCTACTTCAATTCCGACCGCGTTCATGGCGTCGCAGAGATATACCGACGGAAAGCCGATGGAAGCGGCAACGCCGAAAGGCTGACCAACGCAGAGAACGCGCAAAATCCATTGGCGGCCTCTCCGGACGGCCATACGATCTTGTTCTATGAATCTCTTCAATCCGGCGGTGAAATCATGTTGCTCAACCTTGATGAAGAAAGGACCGTTGAACCGTTTCTGACCACGCCGTTCGCCGAGGACTACGCTTCGATTTCGCCCGATGGATCCCTCATCGCATACACGTCCAACGAGACCGGAGAATTCGAGGTGTACGTCCGTCAGTTTCCATCAGGCACCGGTCGAGTCAAAATTTCGCCAGGTCTCGGTCGTCTCCCAAAATGGTCTCCCGACGGAACAGAACTCTTTTACGCTAACAACGACAGCGAGTACTACTCTGTAACCATCGAGATGAAAGACAACGCGGTAATCCCGAGCACGCCCAAGCTCATGTTCAAACTACCAGTCAACGAATACTCAAAAACCTTCAACGTAGCCCCGGATGGACAGCGATTCCTCTTTGAGAGAACAACAGATGCCGTCGGAGACCAGAATGACCACCCAATCGTGGTCGTCAACTGGTTCAGAGAGTTAAGA
The DNA here is from genome assembly GCA_029260025.1 of Phycisphaerae bacterium. Taxonomy (GTDB): domain Bacteria; phylum Planctomycetota; class Phycisphaerae; order UBA1845; family UBA1845; genus JAJRUK01. The sequence continues at coordinate 13,155 of JAJDDZ010000273.1, forward strand.
GAAAAAATGTCAACGGTGAAAGATCGCTGATGTTGACCGCAGGGACGAAACTAGGCCCATACGAAATCGTCTCGACCCTGGGCGCCGGCGGAATGGGCGAGGTCTACCTGGCCAATGATCCCAAACTAGAACGAAAAGTCGCAATCAAAGTCCTACCAGACACGATGACGCGCGACACGGAGAGAATCGCCCGCTTCGAGCGCGAAGCAAAACTACTCGCTTCACTCAACCACCCAAACATCGCCGCAATCCATGGATTCGACAACATCGATCGCACGCGATTCCTCGTCATGGAATACGTCGAAGGCCAGACCCTCGGCGATCACCTCAAGAACGGTCCCGTCGTCGTTGAGGATGCCCTCGACATCGCAAAACAAATCGCCCATGCCCTGGAAGCCGCTCACGAAAAAGGCGTGATCCATCGCGACCTCAAACCAGCAAACGTCATGATCCGAGAAGACGGCACCATCAAAGTACTCGACTTCGGACTGGCCAAGGCGATGGCCGAGGAATCGTCAGGATCAACCCCAGCAGATTCACCGACGATCACCGCAAATTACACACGACCAGGCGTCATCCTCGGCACCGCTGCCTACATGTCACCGGAACAGACTCGCGGAAGACAGCTCGACAAGAGAACGGACATTTGGTCCTTCGGGATCATGCTCTATGAATCCCTAACCGGCACCCGTCTCTTCCAAGGCGAAACAGCCAACGACTCCATCGGTGCGATATTGCACAAAGATCCGGATTGGTCATTGCTCCCGCCCGATACGCCGCCAACGATTCAGCTTTTACTTCGCCGCTGTTTGACAAAAGACCGCAAACGACGCCTCCACGACATCGCCGACGCTCGCATCGAGATTGAAAACGCAATCGCTGATCCGACCGCTTCTTCATTGACGTTGGCTGGCGATGCGCTACGCGAGCCACCACGAAGGAATCGCCGCGTTTGGGCAGTCACACTCCTGTTCTCGGGAATGCTGATCGGCGCACTATGCGTCTTCCTTGTGAAAGTGGGCCCAGAGTCTTCCGGCGATCATTCCCTTCGGACGCCTGTACGCTTTGCGTTTGAGGTTACCGAACCGGACGGCGGTCAGGAAAAGAACCAATTGTCGCCCGTCAGGCTGGCGATGGCTCCAGACGGATCATCAATGGTGATCCAGGTGGCCGGCGCGGATCAGCCGCTTTACATTCGAGAAATGGACACACTTACTGTTCGTCCACTTCCCGGAACACAAGGCGCCTCGTTTCCATTCTTCTCCCCCGACGGCCTGATGATCGGATTCATCCGGGACGGACGGCTGATGCGCTTACCTCGGACCGGTGGCGCAGTTGTGTCGATCAGCTCCCACCCCGCCAGGGACGACTCAGCAGCACAGACCCCATGCTGGGTGAATGAAAACCTCATCGTCTTCGTCAGCGACTCGAATAACACGCAACTATTCGGTACCGATCCCAATACGGGAAAATCGTCCACATTGCTTTCGGCGCATAACGTTCCTGAAGTAGTAGGATTTGAAGCCTACTGCCGCACGCCCAACCCGGACTACGTCTTCGTGGCTGGATACACAGGAAATACCATCGAGCACTACGCCATTCTAGCCCTCTCCTTGAAAGACGGTTCGGTCATCCAAGTCGCTCCGAAAGCAACCAGTCCCATGGTCGTGCGCGATGAGATTCTCGTGTACTTGAAGGATTCTTCCCTTTATGCGGCACGCTTTGACTTCCAGACCATGCGCGTCGCAGGTCCCGAAGGCGTCGTTCACGTCGGAGTGGCCGCGGACGAGTGGGGCGGCACGGCCGTGTTCGACGCGTCCTCAACCGGAACGTTTGCCTACGTCCCCGGTCAGCGCGCCAGCGTCGGGCGCCATCTCGCGTGGGTTGACCGAACGGGGAAGGTCGAGCGCGCTTCCGAGAAACAGGATGCATTCAGGAAACCGCTATCGATCTCGCCCGATGGAGAGCGCGTCATGGTCAATACGCTACGACGCGCCTCGGAACTCTGGAGCATGGACCTGAAGACGCAGAGTATGCGCGGTTTGAACACAATCGGTGAAGCATATGATGCGACATGGTCGGCCACCGGTAAACGAGTCGCATACAGTCGGTTGCGATCCGAAAATGGGTACGAAGTCAATGAAGTTGTGGTCAAGGATCTAGAAAGCGGAGGAGAAACCGTCCTGCCCCTCAAAGGGGCGCTCAATTATCCAAATTCGTGGCTTGCCGATGATCGTGGCCTCGTGATCGCACGCTGGGAGCGTACCGCGAATGCACAAGAGAAACGAACGTTGTTTTTGCACCTGTTCGACAAGCCCAACGAAACCCAACCGGTCTTTGACAGCTCCGCCGCCATCTCCGGCGGAGTGCTTTCGCACGATGGAAAGTGGCTTGCGTATGTTTCGGACGAAGCGGGCCGGTCCGAGTTGTTCGTCCGTGCATTTCCGGACGACGGTCGACGGATGCATGTATCAGGCGTCGGCATCGCAATGAACGAGACCATTCGCTGGGCACCCGATGACACGGAACTCTACTGGGTAGGAAACGATCGCATGATGACCGCAAAGTTCCAAAGGCAAGCCCCGGCGAAGATCGGCGCCCCCGAGACTCTCTTTGAGTCGCCCTGGCCCAATGCCCCACAACGGTGGGCCGCGTTCGACGTTGCACCCGACGGACGATTCATCATGATCGAACCCGCCGAGTGGGAGAAACTGCCGCGAGAGATCAGCGTAGTGCTGAACTGGGACCAAGAACTCAAGGCCAACGTGCCAACCCGAGTCAACCCGTGAGTCTAGCCAACGGAACTAAACTAGGCCCCTACGAAATCATCTCGCCCCTCGGCGCAGGCGGAATGGGTGAGGTCTACAGAGCAGAAGACACCCGCCTCGATCGCCAAGTCGCAATCAAAGTCCTACCCGACCAGTTAGCACGCGACCAAACCGCCCTAAACCGCTTCGAAAGAGAAGCAAAGGCAATCGCAGCACTCTCACACCCAAACGTCCTAGCCGTCTTCGATGTAGGTCGCGAAAATGAAACCTCATACGTCGTCACAGAACTCCTCGAAGGACAAACACTCCGACAGACAATTCGCGATGAATCCCTACCATGGCGAAAAGCGGTAGAGGTAGGATGCGCAGTCGCAGACGGACTCGCAGCCGCACACGGAAAAGGCATTACCCACCGAGACCTGAAACCAGAAAATATCTTCCTGACAGACGACGGCATCATAAAAATCCTAGACTTCGGACTCGCCAGAATGGACGCCCCAAACGGCGAAAAACCAAAACAAGACGCCGCACACACACCCACCGTCACGCTCGACACAAGACCAGGGACAATCATCGGAACCCTAAACTACATGTCCCCCGAACAGCTCAGAGGAAAACCAACAGACCCAAGAACCGACATCTTCTCCTTCGGATGCGTCCTCTACGAAATGATCACCGGAGAAAGAGCCTTCAAAGGCGAAACCTCCGCCGACACGATGACATCCATCCTCCGCGAATCACCGCCCAGCATCAGAGAAACACGCCAAGACGTAGGCCCTGAGCTAGAACGCGTCATTGACCGCTGCCTCGAGAAAAAACCAGAACAAAGATTCCACTCAACATCAGACCTCGCATTCACACTAAGATCGGTACTAGCAGATAGCGGAATTCAAGAAACCGCCACCGCCACCGACCGCAGCATGTGGGGATTCGGAATCCCCATCATCGCAACCGCCCTCACCCTCGCAGCCATCGGAATCTACATGGGAGCACGATCAATCCCAACAAGAGAAGAAAGAACGACTCCACCACCGCAAACGCAAACGAAACAAACGATCGAAAAAACGCCGGAAACCCAACAAGCCCCCTCAAAGAACGAGAAAACCAGAATCGCCGTCCTCCCCTTCGAAGACACAAGCCCAAAACCAACAGAGTGGTTCGCCGGCGGAATGACAGAAGCTGTCACAGACGACCTCGCCGCTATCAGCGCCCTGAAAGTAACCTCCTACACATCCGTTAAACAATACAAAGCAAGAAACGACGCAACCATCCCCCCAGCAGCCGCCCTAAACGTCGACTACCTCGTAGCAGGCTCCGTCCTCAGAGACGGTGACAACGTCAGCATCCGCGCCCGATTACTCGACGCAAAACAAGAACGCATCTGGTCAGAACAATACGAAAGAGACATGTCCAACATCATCGCCCTCCAACAAGACATCGCAAAAGCAATCGCCGACAGCATAGAGGTCAAGCTTACACCCAACGAAAAAACTAAGCTCGAATCCGCTCCAATCGTCAACCCGGAGGCGTACGAAGCGTACATGCGAGGCATGAGCTTCGTCCGCAGAGGCACAAGACAATCCTGTGAATCCGCCCTGAAACTTTTCGATCACGCCATCGAAAAAGATTCCGACTTCGCAATCGCACACGTCGGACGCGCCGCAGCATTCGACGGACTCGCCAACAATCACCTCCCTCCAATTCAAGTAACACCCAAAGGCGAGGCGGCACTCCGAAAAGCAATCGAAATCGACGACAACCTCGCCGACGCACACGCACTACTCGGAAAACTCCAACTCGAATTCGATTGGAATTGGAATGGCGCAAAAAAATCATTCGACAAAGCGCTTTCCGTCAACCCAAGCTCAGCCATCGCACACCTGGGACTCGCAACGTATTTCGCCGCCATGGGACGAAGCGAAGAAGCCATCGCACAACTCGACATGGTACAAGAACTCGACGCATCCCTCCGATACACCGACACCTACTACGGAGCGATTTCTTACATGGCAAGGGACTTCGATAGATCCATAAGAGACTCAAGATCCGCTCTAGAAATTGACCCCGATTGGTGGGCTGCCCACCTCTGGCTCGGACAAGCCCTAAGCCAAACCGGTCAACACGACGAAGCAATCAAGCATGCAAAAAGAGCCGCCGAACTTAACGGTGGACCGACATGGAGAGCGATGCTCGGCGGAGTCTACGCAGTCGCAGGAAACCACGAAGAAGCACTCGAAATCTACAACGATATCAAAAGCCAAGAAGAGATCCAATACGCCTGCCCCTACGAGATCGCCACCATCCCACTGGGCCTAAGCGACTTCGACACAACTTTCATGGAAATGAACCGCGCTTGCCAGGCCCGCTCAAACTGCCTCGCATGGCTCCAAGTAGACCCAAGACTAGACCCAATACGCAAAGACCCAAGATTCGACGACCTCCTAGAACGAGTAGGATTCGAACCACAATACCGCCTGACCGTCGCTGCCACCACCACGACCGACAAGAAAATGATCGCCGTACTACCATTCAAAGACCTCAGCCCAAAAGCACAAGAATGGTTTTCTGATGGAATGACCGACGCCGTCATCTCAAACCTCGCTAAAATCGGCGGACTAAGAGTCATCTCCAGAACATCCGTCATGAGATTCAAGGCCACAAGACAATCGCTCCCCGAAATCGCAAGAAAACTAAACGCAGACTACATCGTCGAAGGCTCCGTAGTCCAACCAGGTAACCGCATCCGAATCACCGCCAGCCTAATGGATGGCAAGACAGAGGAGCATGTCTGGAGCGAAACATACGATCGTCAGGTCGAAGATGTCCTCGATCTACAAGGCACAGTTGCAAGAGCAATCGCAGAGCAAATCCAAGTCACCCTCACACCAGACGATCTGCAACAATTAGAGGGCGCCAGAGAAATCGTCCCAGAGGCGCACGAAGAATATCTCAAAGGACTCTACCAACTATCCAAGCGCACTGAACAAGGCTACAAACTCGCCGTTGAAAGCTTCACAGAAGCAACCAGACTCGATCCCAACTTCGCCCTCGCCTACGCCAAACTCGCCGACGCACACTTGTTCCTTCAAACAAAATACCTCGCACCCTTCGACACCGCACCTTACGCCAAGAAAGCTGCCATAAGAGCGCTTGAGATCGATCCCAACCTCGCCGAAGCGCACGCCGCTCTCGGAGAAGTGAAAATGGATTTTGACTGGAAATGGGATGCGGCCGAAGCAGAACTGACAAAGGCGATCGAACTAAACCCCAGCCTCTCAGCCGCAAGACTTCGTTACGCAGAGTTCCTCGCCGCTATGAGTCGCCCCGACGAGTGCAAATTGCAAATCAACGCCGCACTAGAACTCGACCCCATGGCTCTGCTGGAAGCGGACTACATAGGAATGATTCTCGTGATGTCGAAAGAATACGATCTCGCCATCAAGTACTGCAAAGAAGCAATCGAACTCGACCCAGCCTACTGGGGCTCCTACAGCATTATCGGCCTCGCCCTCCAGCTGAAAGGAGACCTCGACGGCGCAATCGAAAACTTGGAAATCGCGCGACAACTCGACGACACACCACTCTCCCTCGCCCGATTGGGGACCGCCTACGCACATGCAGGACGAATCGAAGATGCGAAGGCGGCACTTGCAGAAACAGAAACCATGTCGAAAGACAGGTACGTCTGCCCCTACCACATCTCAAAAATCCACATCGGACTAGAAGACAATGACCAAGCATTCACTTCACTCAACCAGGCATGCGTAAACCGATCCGACTGCATGAAGTTTCTGGAAGTAGACCCAGAACTAGACCCCATCCGCGACGACAAACGATTCGACGACCTGCTCCTACGAGTAGGCTTCGAACCTAAAAACCGCCTGATCGCAGCAGAGAATCAACCAACAAAGATAGAACGCATCATGCTCGCCGTCCTCCCCTTCGACAATATGACACCCGGCAAAGACCCAGACTACTTCACCGACGGCATGACCGACGAAATGATTACACGCCTGGGGCGCCTGAACCCCAAGAAACTAGGCGTCATCGCAAGAACCTCAGCCATGCGATACAAAGGCTCAACAAAACGAATCAACGAAATAGGAAACGAACTAGGCGTACAATACATCCTCGAGGGAGGAGTAAGAAAAGCAGGCGACCAAGTCAGAATCTCGGCAACACTAATCCAGGTCAATGACCAGACCCAACTATGGACCGACAGCTACCGACACAAACTAGAAGACGTCTTCGACCTCCAATCAAGAGTCGCTGACGCTGTGGCAACAGCACTGACCCTCGAATTACTACCCGACCAAACCCGACCGACTGCCAAAGCGCCAACAACCAGTTCCGCAGCCTACGACGCGTACCTCTTGGGACGGAGTTACTGGGCCAAGCGAACTCCAGAATCACTGCACACCGCCATCGATCATTTCAAGCATGCGATCGAGCTCGACCCCAACTACGCTCTCGCATTCTCAGGCCTTGCGGATGCGTGGACCGTACTCCCCTGGTACGTTCCCGGCCCGTACAACGAAATGACCACCGAAGCAATGAAGGCCGCAGAGAAAGCCTACGCACTGGACGACTCGCTGGCAGAGTCGCACGCCTCGATGGCTTCCGTCTTGCAGCGTCAAGGCGATTCGGAGAAGTCCGATGAGCATTATCGCAAGGCTATCGATATTGACCCGAACAACGCCACAGCACATCAGTGGTACGGTCAAGCCCTGGCGCATAGGGGACGCTTTGACGAGGCGATTGTGGAGTATGAAAGATCGATAACGCTCGATCCACTTTCAGCGGTCATGCGTCTCGACTATGGCGGTGGCCTGCGTCTCGCACGACGTTGGGAACAAGCCATTAAACAATTTAGCAAAGCGCTAGAACTGCAACCGAAACTGGGCGGCTTAAGGGCTGACCTGACTTTGACATACCTTGCCAAGGGAGACCACACCAAAGCCACCGCAACCTTCGTGGCCTTCTTGGCGGACCTGGGGCAGTCGCCGAGTCAGATCGCGCGTTTCCGCCGATCGGTTGAAACAAAAGGCATGAAGGGCGCCATGGTTGAGTGGCTGGGTTCGTTCCGTAGTGAGGATCCACTTCCGTATAATACGGGTATCCACGCGGAGCTTCTAGCATGGTGCGGCGAAAAAGACCTCGCTCTTGAGTGGCTGGAGCGTGCAATAGAGCACCAAGATCCGTATGTTCAGCTGGTCGAAGTCAGTCACGCCTACGACAACTTCCGCGACGATCCCCGATACAAGGACCTCCTGACTCGCATCGGAACAACAGCTCAAGAACCAACGAAACAACCATAACCCGCACCCCGGGGCATCGATCCGACAGTTCAGCAATCAATCCGAAATCCGGCGCAAAACCCCGCCACCGCTAGATCGTAACTCAGCACTCGAAGCACCACCGCCAAAAACCCTAAACCCGCTAGGCGCTTGAACGTTAATTAGATAACTAATCCCAAAATTCAAACCACTACGATCAACAGTCAAATCAACCTCAGAAACTTCCGCAAGCGTCGGAAACCCCCCAAGTCCCTCGCCCTCGTCATCGATCAAAGTGTCGTTATCCATATCAGTCCCGGCAAAAACACCATAAACGCCAGCCGGAAGCGACGGGAATGAAAACGCATATCCTTCGGCAGCGATAGCGTTAAACTGATCAACAGATGCAAGCGCTTCAACATCGACAACAAGAACGTAAAGCGTCCCTACGTCCCCGCCCGTTGCAACTTCATCACCAACACTAATGCGAACCGTCACCGAAAGCGACCCACCGTTCGACGAAAAATCAACCGTCCCAGTATAGACTCCATCCGCCAGCCCAGTACGATCAACGCGAACCGGATAAGTCCCTTCCCCGCCGCTCGTCGGACTAACTGTCATCCAGGTCTCGCTTGTCGTCACGCCAGAAACCACGAGCCCCTCAGCACCAACATTAGTAATCACCAGCGTGCCATTAGGGTCATCGCTACCAAGATCCAAACTACTCGGAACGCTACGAATCACAGGACCAACACCCGTCTCAACACCAGCGATCGCAGCAGCCGCCCGAACCGCGCCAAGAGCGTTAATCATTCCATAACCAAATGAAATGTCTTTCCCTGTAGCACCCAAGTCGTCAACGATCGCAATGCTCGTCCCGGCATGAGTCCCCGCCAACAACTGATCAAAATCAGCAGGTCCAAGATTAGGATTGACAGACTTCATCAGAGCGGCCACACCAGCAACATGAGGCGCAGCCATCGATGTACCCTGATAAAAATCGTAGGTAAAGGTCCCATCATCCCCAGCAAGCGAACTCAAGATACCATCCGGATAAGTATCGCCATTCTTATCCGCATTCGTATCACCGCCAGGCGCTGCCACCTCAACGGTCGATCCAAAATTAGAGTAAGGGGCAAGACCACGGTCATAACCGACAGCGCTAACAGTGACAACACCATCAAGCGCAGCCGGAGTATAGAGATCAGCATTGTCTGACTCGTTACCAGCAGCCGCAATAACGATCACCCCAGCAGCACGAGCAGAAGTAATGGCGTCCTGCTCAGCCTGCGAAAAACCCTGACCACCAAGACTCATATTGATAATATCAGCAGCATCAGCAGGAACTGTCCCCGAAGAATTCTCCAAACCCGCAGAAAACAAAATCCCCTGAACGATATCGAACTCAGTCCCCCCGCCGTTTCCCAGAACACGAATAGGCATGATCTTGGAATTCCAAGCGATCC
>JAJDDZ010000274.1 GCA_029260025.1 Phycisphaerae bacterium
TTGCGCTTTCGCGGTTAGGGGCTGCGGAACAAACGCGTACTGTTGACGTTTCGCGAGCACGCATGCTGTCGTCGGGAGCTGCTGGCGTTGTGACGACTGAAACGAACGAAGATCGGGAGAAATTGAGCTTGGGAACTAGTCAACATCGTCACTTTGCACCGCGCCGACTTATTCGGCAAGCGGCGGTGGCAGAGGGACGCAACTCTACGGACACGAAGGAACAGTAAACATCCGTGACGGAGCAAACATGATCGATGTGATCGAACAACCGCAACGACCGATTGAGGCTGCTATCGAAGAGCTGATTTCGCTCGGGAAAAAGCGTGGATATGTCACTTGGGAAGAGATGAATTCAATTCTCCCAGACAACGCTGTGGACCCGAACGAACTTGAAGCGATTCTGCTACGCCTGCAAGACTCTAAGATCGAGACGCTCGATGAAATCGACGCGACTCATCGCCAAAGCAAAGAAGCTGGAAAGGCGGGCGCAGCGGCGCGTTCGCGTCTGGTGGAGGAAGATAGCCCGAAGAAGAAGAAAAAGGGTGACATGAAAGCCCTGATCGGGGACGCGGGGCCTAAGCGAATTGATGATCCAGTCCGGATGTATCTAACGCAAATGGGCGAGATTCCGCTGCTAACGCGCGATGAAGAAATCCGGCTTGCTAAGAAAATTGAACTGACCCGGATGGCGTTTCGCCAGAAGGTTCTGGAGAGTGATTACTGCGCGCAACTGGCCGTTGATATTCTTCAGCAGGTTCATGACGGTTCACTTCCGTTTGACAGGACGATGAAGATATCGACTTCTGAACATGCCGCCAAGACGCGCATTAGTGCTCGGATTCCTGTAAACCTCTCAACTATTCGGGCGCTACTTGCAAAGAACGAAGAAGCCTGGGAAGAACTTCAGGCGACGCGGCTGGCCGCGGCTGCGAGAAACACGATTGAAGATGGGATGCGCGAGCGTCGCCGGAAAATCTCCCGCTTGGTTGAAGAGCTTTCCCTTCGGACTAGCCGAATTATCCCGCTGATGCGCAAGGTTCGCAATCTTTACAAGAAGATGGTCGATCTGGAAGCCCGTCTTGATAAAGAAGAAAAGCGTCAGACGCTTCCGGATGACGACATCTACGCGATGGAGGAAGAGCTTTCCGGGATCGAGTCGCTGTGTATCGAGCAGGCGGATGGTTTGCAGGATCGCCTGATTACGATCCAGCGAGTTTTTGCGGAATACGAAGACGCCAAGCGACAGCTTTCGGGCGGGAACCTTCGCCTTGTGGTGAGTATTGCTAAGAAATACCGCAACCGCGGACTCAGCTTCCTGGATATTATCCAAGAAGGTAACACCGGTCTGATGCGTGCGGTCGATAAATACGAATACAAACGTGGCTATAAATTTAGCACCTATGCGACATGGTGGATTCGCCAAGCGATTACGCGGGCAATCGCGGACCACGCCCGAACGATTCGTATTCCAGTCCACATGATCGAGACGATGAGCCGCCTTCGAAATATCAGCAAGGCGCTGCTTCAGGATCTTGGCCGTGAGCCTACGATTGAAGAGATTTCCAAGAAGGCTGACATGGAACTGGCCGAGTGTCGTCGGGTTCTGAAAATCTCCCGTCATCCGATTTCGCTCGACCGCCCTGTGGGTGAGAGCGAAGATTCTTACTTCGGCGACTTCATCGAAGATGCTGCGGTTGAGTCGCCGGTAGGAACCGCTGGCGGCGGGATGCTGAAAGATCGTGTCGAGGAAGTGCTTAAGACACTAACGTACCGCGAGCGCGAGATTATCAAACTACGATACGGAATCGGTGACGGTTATACGTATACGCTTGAAGAAGTCGGCAAGATCTTCAAGGTGACGCGCGAGCGCGTTCGACAAGTCGAAGCGAAAGCGATCCGGAAGTTGCAGCATCCGGTTCGGTCGCGCAAACTCGAGGGGTTCCTTGAGAACCTCGAGCCCGCATCGACGGGGTAGCCGATTCTGCCAGACTCGGCGTAGGCATTCTGCTTCGCCGTTGCCTGAGATCAAGATACCAATAGCCCACGGATTTTGGTCCGTGGGTTTTTTCTTGGTCACTATTTCTGCCATTGCGTTGATTGTCTAGCAAAGGCGGTTAGATTGGTAAGTCTTGGGAGTGTCTGGCCGCCTGGTGGGGCCCACGGTCTTCAAAGCCGTCGAAGCGTCGTTCGCGCGGCGCTTGGTAGGTTCGATTCCTATCCACTCCCGGTATCTCGGTTCCGACATTCACACGCTTCGAGTCTAACTTGTTGCACAGTGCTTGATATGCCAGGCGATTGACTTTGATCCGGTTTTCGCTTGGAATCAGCGTCGAATCGTCGATAGTTGTCAGATCTCGACGAACACAATACCCTCCTGTCCACGTGGTCGTTGACGACCTCCTGCCTGAATGCGAGGATCGTCTCTCGCGAGGCAAAGCAGTTTCTGCATGCCGATGTGCGGACCTAGCTTGCAAGACCCCACTAGGCAGAGGGAGGGCTTCGATGAATGCGCGGAATCAAACTATTTCGAGAAAACAATGCGGACTTTGGCCATGTTGCATCATGATTTGCGCAGCGGGATCTACGTTGCTTGCGACTGGTACGTCGGTCAGGGCGCAGTGGGATCAATGGGGAGGACCTACCCGCGACTTTTCTGTTGCGTCTGGAAATCTTTCGGAGAAGTGGGCGGCTGATGGGCCTCGACGAATCTGGGAGCGCCCTCTGGGCGAAGGGTATTCGACGATTGTCTCCGATGGAAAACTGCTCTACACGATGTACCGCGTCGAAGGCGATGAGTTTACCGTGGGTCTTGATGCGAAGAACGGGGAAACTGTTTGGGAGCATAAGAACGCTGCGCCCGTCGATGCAGATCGGTCCACTTATGGCCCCGGTCCCTATGCGACGCCTCTGATTGTTGGCGATCGTCTTTATAGCGTCGGGACGAACTCTGTTCTTCACTGCTTCGAAAAGAATTCGGGTAAGGTCCTATGGAAGCATGATCTCATCGCTGACTTCGGAAGCAAAATCCAGGGGTTTGGTTATTCGAGTAGCCCGATAGCTTATGGCGACACCGTCATTCTTCCGGTCGGTCGAAAGATCGAAGCGGTATCGACAGGCGAGGTAGACAAGGTGGCGAAAGCGGGAAACGATAAGGATGCACCGGAATCGCAAAGCTTGATCGCTTTCAACCAAAACGACGGGGCGGTCGCGTGGGAGATGCGTGACTACCAACAAACGAAATTCAACAGCACTTACTCGTCACCGATTTTAATTAACTTCACTGGGCTCGATCAGCTTGTTCTATTCATGGCAACCGAGCTTGCGGGACTTGATCCCAAGACCGGTGAGCGTCTTTGGGGCGTTGAGCATAAAACTTCCTATGACGAAAACATGTCGACACCGATTTGGGATGGCGTGGATACGCTGTTTTGTTCATCCGGGTACGGGACCGGGAGTCGGGCGATCAAGCTTGCTTCTCAAAACGGGAAAATTGCCGCGACTGAGATGTGGTACAACAAGAAGATGCGAGTATTGCACGGCAACGTGGTGCGTATCGGCGACTTCGTTTACGGAAGTAGCGGCGATTTCGGGCCAATCTTCTTTTCTGGAATGAACATCGAAACGGGCAAGATGGTTTGGCGTAAACGCGGGTTCAAGAAGGCGACCGTTGTTCACGCTGATGGGAAGATCATTGTCCTCGATGAAGACGGGAAGCTCGCGATAGCGACAGCCACACCCGACGATCTAATAATTCACTCCGAGTGCAAGCTGGGGTTGCATGGCGCTTGGGCGACGCCGACGCTAATCGGGAAGACGATGTATGTTCGGGATCGGAAGAAAATTGTCGCGCTGGATATGGGGAACGGAAAGAGCGCGAATACCGCGGGGTAACTTAACCGCCCTTGGTGAGGAAACTCTGGCGTCCTCGCCAGCCTGACCGGAGCATGAAGATTGCGATTCCGCAAGCCAATAGAATCACGGTCTTGGGTTCCGGGACGAGCGAAGCCTCGACGTCTGAATGAAAAAACCGAGACGGAATATCAAAACCCGGCGGCTCCCAAGTTAACTCTCCTTGGAGACTCAGAAGGTCGCCGTTGAGTATGATGGCATAATCAAGGTCACCTGGCTCATGAAAGAACGGTGTAAAACTTGTGCCGCGAAAAATAGCCGAGTCTCCATCGACGGTCCCCTCCGTCAGTGCTGATCCAAAGAAGAGAAATTCAAATGGGTTTAGTTCGCTACCGAGAATCTGCATCTCTGCAGTGTTTCGATCACCGTCGATTGTGAGCTCGATGAAAGCTTGGTCGTAGTATGGCAAGTCATACGTCAACATACCTGCGAAACCTCCCCATTCGGTGTAGGTTCCTGCTTTGATTTCGTAGAGCTCTGTAACTGGTGCCGCCATCAGGGGAATCTCTGTGAGAGGAGGGAGGCACGCCATGAAAACTAGATCGCGCCAGAACCGTAAACCTGCCAAAGTGAATATCCTTCCTCGGCGAAAACCGGCCGATTATTGGGGACGCGACCGTACCATTGTACGACTCCATCGGAGGAGATTCAATAAGTTCTCGGATCGTTTTGGGGAAATCAATGTCGAACTACTCTTCGCGAATCGGCATTGGCCTGTGGAATAGGATGGCACTGTAGTGCGAAGGGTCTACCGAGTTTTCCTTTGAGTTTCGCCCCTTGATGTGGTAGGCTCATGCTGGTTCCCGTGGCCGGGACACTTGGGGTTTGACCTATGCGAGTGCTATTTTTTCGACATTTTTCTTGTGCAGCGTTCTTGTTTACATGCTTGTCCCCAGCCAGCGTACAAGCTTGCTCTCACCTTTGGCGATTTCGGGAGTTGTTTAGCAACGTCGATGGGACGATCCAGTTTATCGAGATGCAGGAATGCTGCGGTGGACCGGGCGAGATTCATATCGGGGGATTTGATATCACGAGCGAGGTGACGGGTAAGGAGTTCATTTTCCCCACGGATCTGAGCTCGCCGACTGATCACATGTATCTCTTGTTCGGGACTGTTGGGTTTGCGGCGCTCCCCGGTGCGCCGACCCCGGACTACATCATCCCCGACGGGTTCTTTGACCCAACGAGCGACGCTCTTCACTACGCGTTTTACAAAGACGCGCTTTTGTTTTTCTTTGACGGGACAGTCCCCACCAACGGTGTTGAAAGCGTTACGTTTGAATTTGGAACGCTCGCGACGACGGTGGGAGTAAACTCGCCGACAAATTTTGCTGGCGAGACTGGGGCCGTGGCGCTGGTTTGCGTTGATATGGACGGTGATGGGTATGGATCCCCCGGTAGCGCCGATTGTCCAAACGGTAGCGCAACTGATTGTAACGACGATAACGGGACAGTTCATCCGGATGAATTGGAAGTGTGCGGGGACGATCTCGATAACGACTGCAACGGGCTCTTGGATTGCGACGACCCGGCTTGCTTGGATGCGGGGTGCATTCCGGCGGCGTCTACCTGGGGATTGGTGATCTTCGGGGTGTGCCTATTCGTGACCGGAACGATTATCTGCACAAAGAGAAACGGGAAACACCGCTACCGCTAGTTTAATTCGTGCTCTTCAACCCTAGCGACCATCGAACCCAGGTGTGTGGCCATCTCTCTTCGTTCGCTACTCTAGGCGACTCTTTGTATCCTTGGTGTCACGCGAACTCCGACGTCCGTTCGACAAACGCAACCCCTCCTTGACCGGAGGCGCGAGGCAGCAATGATAACCTAGACGTGTGATTGGAATCGCTCAAACCGGGAGAGACAAGTCGATGATGCGACGGGTGATATTGGCGTTGCTTGCGGTGGAGTTTTTGAGTGGGGGTTATACATTTGGTCAGCTTGCCCCGCCGCCGAAGTCTGCCAAGTCGGGTGCGCCTCAGCCAAAGCTACAGGTCAACGTACGCCAGCATGACCTTGGTACCTTGATCGAAGGAAACAAGGTGTCGGTGGTCTGGCTGGTCGAAAATCGCGGCGACGCCGACCTTGTGATTTCGCGTACCGTATCGTCGTGTGGTTGTACGGTGGTCCAACTTGCTGACAAGGACAAGACGATACCGCCCGGAGGCAAACTTGAGCTGACCGCCGAGTTTAATACGCAGAACCGTCGGGGAGATCAAAAAAAGAATGTTAAGGTACACAGTAACGATCTCCGCGAGCCAATGCTTACACTGAGCTTCAAGGCGACCGTTGCTGGCGTTTACAATGTAGATCCGTCGGGGATTATTAACCTGCGCACCGTGGTGCGCGGGAGTACGGCAAAGCGTGCAATGACGATCACGCCTGCGCCGACGTACAAGAATGTTGAAATTACGTCGGTAGCATTCGAAAAACAGATGCCGCTAACTGTTTCGATCGAACCCGATCCGAAAGTCGAAGGCGGGAAACGCATCTTGTTCAAGATTTCTGAAACCGCGGCCCTTGGTACAATTGCCGGGCAGGGAGAGATGACACTCCTGGTCGATGACGTTGAGCGTACGCGGACGTTTCCGCTTCGCGCGGAGGTCGTAGGAAGCGTGACCTGGCTACCCCAAGTGCTGGACGCGTCACGGCAGGTGCTGACCGATGGTCGCAAATTACCGACTGTCACAGTACGGTCGGCTGAGAAGCTTGCGTTTGAGGTGAAAAATGCAGCGGCTGGTAACCTCCTAGACGTTTCGATCGAAAAACTGAAGGGTTCATCTAACCGAACTGTCTACTCGATCTACTTGTCCGTTCGCGCTGACGCGGCGTCCGGTCCCTTCGCGACCAACTTAGTTGTCGAGACAGACTCGCTTGATCAACCGATGATCAACATTCCGGTGTTTGGAATAATTGAAAAGAAGCTCGCCGCTGACCCGGAGGTCGCGATCTTGCGGACCGATGGGACTCCTGCCGGTACTCGGCGGCGTTTGCGACTCACGTCAGTACCTTCTACCAAGCTCGAAGTGACCGGTGCGACCTGCGAACACCCTGGAATCAAAGTATCCACGGATCCTGACGGCACACCGCGACCTGGGCATGTTGTTATGCTGACAGTGGAACTTACCGACCCCCTTGCCAAACCAGGCGCATCGACCATTACAGTGACCACGAACATTCCCGGGCATGCGCAATTCGAGATTCCTTGTCGGATTGAATCGGCGAAGTAGAGCTGCATTGGAAAAGATGTCGATGCCTAGTGATAGGAGATGACCATGACAGAGATGACTGAACACAATTCACACGAGGAGAACAACCCTCAATCCGGTCCTAACTGGGAAGATCCCTCCGTCGCCGTAGGTAACGCCCCACCGATGGCGGGTTGGCCACTTGTAGTTTCGGTCCTTGTCTGGGCAGGCGGAATTGTTTTTCTCATGGTCATGATGGCGGAACGACTTTCCTAAGCGCGGAGTCTTGCGTGACGCAGAAGCAGGCGCTCAATTCGACCGATTTTCTTCTGGACAACCTAGCCGCACTGCGCGAGTTTCAACCGGGCGTAGCTGCGCTTGTTGATCGAGCCGAGATTCCTCGGGACGTGGAACGCACAAACGGCCGCGATGGCATTGAGACGTTTCGCCTTCCCGATGAATTCGGGCGACTGCGATGGATGGGAGCGACCTCCATGCCGTCGATTAGCGCTGCAGAGCTTTTCGGGAATGTGCGCCGCGATCAAGGCAACGTTCTCGTGCCAGGGGTGCTCAGCGGACGTGAGCCAGTCTTGGTCGCCCAACGACTTGCCCCGATTGCCGCAGTCTTCGTGGTCGAATCGTCTCCCGTTCTCATCCGCCTTGCCCTGGCGCTCTACGACTATCGAGACGTGATTCAAAGCGGGCGGATTGTATTTCTTTGCGGGGATGATCTTACAGAAACGATGATGGGTTTCTTCGAGGCCAATCC
>JAJDDZ010000275.1 GCA_029260025.1 Phycisphaerae bacterium
TACGGAATCCTTGTGGTAGTCCAATCCGACAAAAACCTTACAATCGTCCATGTCCGTTGCTCCTTTGTGTTAGGTGGGCTAGTCTCACGATGATGCTCGTAAACTAACCCGGGAGCAACGGGCTTTCATCCCCATCTACAAAACTAACTGGCGAACAAAATGTATTTTGTCCACGCGACCTGCCGCGAGGTGGAGTTCGTAATATTGGTACGCGCAGTCCCTGAAGAATATCGAGGATTCTCCTTCTAAGATGTAGTCGGTCGAAGCCGTCGACAGTGGTGGGTTACGATCCGAGACGGTCGGCATATGCGCCAGATTAGGTACTGCTACCGAATCGAGTTTGGTTCGTGGATGCCTTTCGCCGTCGCCGCCATCCCCACCATTATCCTCTGGCGTCGTGACCGACGTTACCTGCCGGGGCATTGCCAGAGTTGCTGGTATGATCTTACATCGACATATGCGTCCGCGACTCATGATCGTTCTCGAGGTACGAACGGAGAATCCGTTTGAGATGGCGCTCGTTGAGAATGATGACGTGATCCAAACATTCTCTACGAATCGAACCGATCACGCGTTCCGCGTAGGCGTTGAGCCACGGAGAACGCGGAAGCGTAACAATTTCCTCGATGCCAATTTTGGCAATTCGTTCGGTGAACGATGACCCGTAAATCCTGTCACGATCACGAATCAAGAACCGAGGTGCATCATCATTCGGAAACGCCTCAACGATTTGTTGGGCCGTCCAAGCAGCGGTTGGATGATCGGTGACGTTGCAATGAACGATCTTGCGTCGATGGTGTCGCAGCACAACGAGAACGTAGAGCACCCGATATGTGGCTGTCGGCACGGTGAAGAAGTCGATTGCGGCGATGTCCCTAACGTTATTATTCAAGAATGTACACCACGACTGAGAAGGGGGCTTCGGCGTTCGACTCATGTATTTTGAAACTGTTGTTTCGGAAACGGTATATCCGAGCAATAACAGCTCAGAGTGAATACGAGGCGCGCCCCAGGTGGAATTCTCATTACACATTTGACGCACCAGATCGATGATCTCTCACCAAAGTTGTGGCCGGCCCGGTCTCTTTACGCGAGTCTTCCATCGCCAGAACAACTTGAAGCCTCGGCGATGCCAACGCACGACGGTCTCAGGTTGGGCGAAAAGAAGAACGGATCGCCAATTGGACCAGAGTCTAGACAGTAGAGCCCAGAAAACTCGATCGCGTCGCCGCAAATATGGGCAAAAACTCCATTTCACACTCCAGTAGATCCCAAGAACCGTAGGATTGGCGAAACCTGGTCGCCTGTCCGCTGAATTCGTAAGTCCTTTGTTCATAAGAAGTACCGAACAAACTGGAGAATCACGATCGCGGTAGTTCCCCCGCGAGCAGCAGCAGGGCATGCAGGCGCAGCCTAATAAAAACGGGCAGCGAAAGTTTTTCAACCTTCGCCGCCCTGTCGTTGAAAAGGGAATTACTCTTACCTCTTGCGTGGGCGCTGCCCACAGTCAAATTACGGCGTCATGTGAACCTTTTCGACCGACCACGCGGCACCAGCGCCGTGACATGACGTGCAGGTCTCACCGAAAGAGCCCTCGGCTGTTGCTGCTTGGACGTGTGTCGCGGTCGTCGCTGAATCGTGGCATGAGGTACACGCCGTCATCCACGTTCGCATGTTGCTTCGTACTGGCGGAGCTTTCCATGCATCTGTAGCGTGACATACCTCACATTCCGCGGCCTCACCAGGCATGGACGTGATGACCAGGTGACTGAAGTCTTCGATCCCGCTGTGCCCGTTGAGTTCGTACGGGAGGTTGGTCAGGTTCTTGGCGTTGTGCAACTTGTGGATCATACGACGAAGATCGATTCCGTTCGTCGTACCAGCATCCTGTCCGCCGGCTGTGTGGCATCCGGCACAAAGCTGCACGTTTTCACGCTGGTTACCGTGGAACGCTAGGACGCCGTGACAGGTATTGCACTTATCTCGATTGACTGTGGCCGGCCACGGTACGATCGGATCGTTCGCGCCGAAGGGAACGTCAAAGACATCTGTGATCATCGGCTCGGTCGCGCCGACCGATGTTCGACGCCTTCCCCAAGCCATCACCGAATAAGATCCGGTGTCCAGGGCACGACCGCCTGCGTCGTACTGCTGACCCCAACCCTCCTCGTACGGGAAGATCTGGTCGGCTGGCGCTTCACCGATCGTGTTCTCCTGTGCAGGATAGTCGGTCGGGAACCCGGCGGTCATCACATACGTGTAGGTGCCGTCCAGGTTGTCGATCCAATTTGCCGGAGCCACCGAAACCGCACCATTGTTGATCGCTCGCTGGTCTGGAATGATCTGCTGGTAGAGCGTAGTCGGGCCGACAACCATGAAGTACATTCGGTCGACGACGGTTGAATCAGCCACCGCTGGCACTGCAAGCGGATCGTTGCCAACGTCGGTTAGCTTAAAGGTGATTTCCGGAACGTCACCAGCTTGGAAATACGTCCCGCCCCCACCGGTCATACCGGCGACGCCGAGAATCTGAACTGTCAAGCCCGTGCCCTCGGACGTCGGATCGGTTGAGTGCAGGTGTGCAGCCACAGCATCAGCAGACATCCCCACTGCATGGCAGTTCGCACACGTTGTATCCCCACTGAGTACATGCGAGATTCCAAGCGGCTCGAGCGGGCTGATGCCAGGAACGACGCGATAAGCGGGATCACTCAGATCAGCTTCGGCCAATAGGCCGTCCGCCACCGATGGATGAGCTTGATCCAGAATCGTACCGGTGACGAAATCCATGTCGTCGTGACACGCGTTGCAGTTCTCGCGTGTGATGTTCGTGGCGATCTCAGCCTCTTGCGCGGCTCCGCCGTGACAAGCATCACATCCAGTGACACCGTCAGGCAACACGGGGAATCCAACATCTGAGAAGTCATGAACGCTACTGCCGTACCCAATGACCTCATAACGGAATGGATCGAGCCCGTTCGCTGTGGCTTCGACGTTTCGCATGTCATGGCCACTATGGATCTTGTGGATCATCCTCTTGAACATGATCGTGCGGCCCGGCGTGCTTGGGACTGCGGTGATCTTATCTTCGGCACCTGCAGTGTGACATACGACACACCCTGTCACTGAGAATCGGTTGGCGCCATGCACCTGAAGGTCGAGGTGGCAGGCGTTGCAGGAATCTTGTAGCACAAACTGCCGTGAATCCAACGCTGGCGGCAGCAGCGGGTCGTTCGCGACAACGAAATCAGCCGTCGCGTCGCCAGCTTTACGAATGGAACCGAACACACGCCGTGTCTCGATGAGCACGGTGTAGGTGCCATCCAGGAGCGGAGCGCCGGTCATTTCACCTTCTGTAATGTCGAGCGAATCGTTCAGTGGAGCGCTGTACACGGTCGGGAACAGACCAACCGCGGTGTATGTGTACGACTCGTCGAGATTCTGAACGAAGTGCGTTGGATCCGAATCGGACGGAATTACTCGCTGGTAGTTCCCCGTCGGACCTGAGACATAAAGCTGCAGACGGTTGAGATCGCCGATCGCAATTGGAAATCCGTCATCGTCTTCAATCGTGAAGTCAACCGTGAACGCTCCACCCGGTTCGACCGGGAGACCACCGTTGACGCTGGTAATCGCGGCATGCGTGCCAGACACAAGTAGTGGCGGCGCGTCATATCGCAGGAAGGCGTCCGGGATATCGAAACCGGTCAACTCTCGATAGGTAACTTGTAGTAGGCCCACGGCGTAGGAAGTATTATGAACACCGAGGCTGGCGTCGTTATCGACGTACTCGTAGTTCCAAACGGCATCCTTCACAGTCTGAAGGAATCCTGGCGGAACGTCGACCACACCCGAGAAATCCCAGTACGGATAGTGGCCTAGGAAGACTCCTCCGGCGGTGGCGATTTCACCGAACACGAGGTCCATCAATCCTTGCACTTCGGTCTGCACGCCTTCGATCAAACCGTTGCCGTCATAGTCGCCGAACGCAGTTCGGTCGAAACCGGAAACGGCTGGGTCCGGTGCCGCGGCAACAATGCCGCCGAGTGTTCCGTGGCAGGCGGTCGAATTGCAGGCGTTTTCGAAGTTCTCGAATCCGTTGTCCGAAGCTTCAGAATCATGCACGGTCATGTTGAACGTATGTCCGCCGACCTTTCCGGCACCATCGCCCGCCGCGGGACTGTCGGCCATGTGACAATCGACGCATTCGGCAAGCACCGTATGTGGCGAGTTCTCGATGACCGCTCCGAAATCGATTCCGTTGATTCCCTCTAGCATCACACCGCCGAGGAGGTAGTGCGGCGTGCTGTGGCCGGTGTTGGGTTCATAGCGCCCGTTGTGGCATGACATACAGTTGGCGCTCTCACCACGATCCACCACGAGGCCTCCCGGCAGCGTTACTTCACCGTAAAGGCGCAGCAGCTCACCATCCTGCGATGCGCCGTGTGTTGCGTGACAGACCAGACAGTCGTGGACGCGGAACTCTCCGCTTTGTTCGGTGGAGGGAAGCCCAGCGGCAAAGTCTATGAAGCCATTGCCCGAATGACACTGCCTGCACGAGGCGCGGTTCGATTGCGTCCAGTCATAATGGCTAAATGGATCGGCGGTTTCGTCCGAGTGTCCGGCGTTTAGCCATTCGTCATACTCCTCATGGCATTCGCCGCACAAACTAATGGGGTTGTCGCTTGAGGACGGAAGACGGAGGTATTCAGGGCCTTCGGCCGAATTGTGTGGATCGTGACAGGTGGCGCATCGAATGTCGCCGTTGTCCAGATGCAGCGCAAGATCACTGTCGGGAGCTGGTCCCGTCGAATGACCGGAATCCGCGGCAATGCCCCACGGGTGATTGTTCTTGCTTTCCTCGACGGTGATCGGCTTATCGTTGGCGATCTTGCCGGCCGAGTGACAGGAAAGGCACAGGTTTTCTTGTCCCGCCGACGTCAGCATTCCGCCATCCGGGGCGCCGTCCATCGAGTGGCAACGTCCGCAACGATCCGCAAGATCGAGGATATGGGGCGCGTCAAGTGACGGATGGGCCGCGACTGAACCGGCGTGGAAGTCCTGAATCGTACCCGCACCAAAAGCGGCAACCGAGATCTCAAGGTCAGTTTCATCGACAAAGCCGTCGGCGTTCAGGTCTAGGTCCTTGCAATAGGTGTTTTCGAAGATTGCTTGTGCAATTTCCGCCGGGTTGTCAGGAGCTGGGGGGTATACACGAGACCGTTGGCGAGCAGTCTCGCTATCGCGCCGACTCCAAGGAATCTCTTGTTTGAGACTGCGAGGGCGCTCCGCGGTGACCACGGAAGCCACTGTCGACAATGGCACAACGCAAGCAACGTCATACACTTCAACGGCACCGTTGTTCGTGCTGGCGATGAACATGTTGCCAAGATTGTCAATGACGATATCGCATGGTCCGCGAAGCTCGCCTGGACCTGAGCCAAAGTTCAAGATAGGTGTATTCGTTGGGTCGAGCTCTTGCCCAGTAATATCAAACGCACGGACGGTTCCCATCATCGCATCAACGACGTAGATGTTTCCACACCCGTCGAAAGCGACTCCTTGACTTCGCGGGAACCATGCGGTGTCTCCACCGGCAGTGTACAGAGTACGATGCCCGAATTTTAAGAGTAGCGTTCCGACGGTGTTAAAGACTTGCACGCGATAGTTATCCGTGTCTGTCACGACGACATACCCAAGGAACGGATCCATTGCGATCGCTTGTGGCGTATGGAACTCACTCAAAGCTCCGCCGGTCATGCCCCACATGCGAACTAGCGTAAAGGTGTTTGGCGCGGTTTCGCTAAAAACCATCACTTGGTTCGTGCCGCCATCGACCGCGTATAGTTCGCTCCCAACCGCGTCGAAAACGAGGTCGTTGGGTTCACCGAAGGCGTACGGGGACGGATCGACCGTTCCCAGCAGAACGAACGCAGGATCGTAAAGCCCTATCTGCCCGTCCTCGCGAGAAACGATTACACGACCGTCAGGATGTACGGCGACTCCGAGAGGCCCTTCCGCTATGGCGTATGTTCCCACAACAAGCCCAGCTGCATCGAAATGAACGACCATGCCGTTGGGCGGGTCAGTTGCAAAAGTGCCACCTCCGCCGTCTGGTGCGAGCCTAGCGGGGTACAAAAGACCGCTCGAAAAACTGCCTGTATGCGTTACTGAAGGTGCCTGTCCCAACGCCGTGGTGGCCGCCAATAACAATGCCATTGTGATCGTTGCCGTTCTCATCGTCCGATCTCCTAACTACAACTGTCGAAACCGCGCGCTGCCCGTTGTGGGTCGTGGCGCGGATCAAAGCTTCACGTCTTACAGAGCGGCACGTGTCGTACCAACGGTTGGCGGGGGGATTCCTAACCCTTTCGTGGTGGCGACAAACGAACGTTAACCCACCTCAATAAAGGAGTTAGCGGCATTCTTGAGCGAACGTGCGGACGCCATACAGAAGCGAGGCTTTCTCGCAAACAAGAAAACCTAGTGAGACTACGCCTGTGGGTGCATCGGTGGAATTGGAAACGCGCAATCGAAACCCGGCATAAACCGTATCGCCAGACGAGCAAGCTTGAAGGAAAATCCGAAGCGGGATCAGTGGGAAGCGTATAATGCCTGCAGACGTGTAAAGATACCGAAGTCGGTGAGGTCAACATCGAGGTCGCCATCTAGGTCGAAAATTCGGCACTGCAAGGAAACGGGAGTGCCAACTCCGTCGAGACAGAACGGAAACAGTACATAGTCGTTTGTGTCGATGTCACGATCGCCGTCGATATCGCCGGGGAGGACATCGCTAATCGTAAGCTTGGGTTTGGTCTCTGGTTCTGTTTCGAGGATATCCATGAAGGCCTGACTTGACTCATCAGGCGTACCAGGATCGATCTGAAAACGAAACCCGATCGCAGGTACCCCGCGGGAAAGTGTGTCGTTTAACAGATCGCCCACGTCGACTACAAACGTTGTTTTTACCTGAAATGGTAGGATTTCATGTACGGAAACGATCGCGTCCGGTGAAATTGTGAAGTCGCTTGGGTCCTCCAGCAGATCGGCCTCATAAGAAACGACCACGACCTTCGCCGAAGGTGCGGGAAAGCGGGGGGCGCCTCTCATCGAAAACGACAACCGAGCACTCACGGGAAGGTCAAACTCGACTGCGGAAAGGTCGAATTCAAAAATAACGCGATGCTCGATCCCAGGTGCTGGCGATCGAGCAAGCGTAATCGCCCCCTCGTAGCTGGATTCATTGAAATACCAATCGGCGCCATCGGGTGTGCCATCAAAGGGTCCAAGTATCCCACCATCAGCGATCGTGCCGTCTGCTATGGGACCTAGCACGATTTCGGCACCGAGTAACGGCGTTGCTAGGACCACAGAAAGGGTAAGCGTTTTGAACATCTTCGAGTACGAATTTCGGTTTCTTGGCAGCATCATCAGCACCTCTGATATGTGGCGTTAAGACGCTCACAGCTCAGAATCGACCTTTACACCTAGGCTATGTGGTGTGCACGTTCTGTGCCTTCCAGGACTGGATCCCCTGCGTCAAGCACGAAGATAAGCCCTGATCTAATTCAATCGAGCCGCGGACGCCCCGATAATTCTCGGTGCTGACGAAACCCACCTGCTGATGACCCTCTCTGGCTCCCTTCAGGATATCGTACTGTCAAAGAAAGGGAGTCGGGCAGTCGCGTGTCTTGGTCGCGACATGAGTGGATTAGAAGCAGATTCCAAAGACCGATAGCTCGCAAGTATGACCCCCGGGAGGTCTCTATGTGCTGATGAAAGCACCGGCGAGCCGTCTCCACAATTGAACGGTTCGGGCATGGTGTGTAGAGACCAACGACGGTACAGGCGTCGCATTATCTCGGCGTTTGTAGTCATTTTCGCTTCGGGAACTCTTTCAGCCATTGCTGGCTGGCCGGGTTCTGGGCGAAGTCTTTCTGACAAACTTCGATCTGGTCCTGGAGTTTCGAATCACCCCGTCGGCGTTGTGCCCTCATCGGCAGTCCAGATACCGGACGGTTGGCCCCTGCAGGCAGACGGGACGATCTCTTGCGTCACCTGCCACACGAAACTCCCTTCGTTTGGCGGTCGATCAAGCGCTCATCTGAGATCGAAAACGAGTCAAGGATTCTGCTCGAACTGCCACACTGATAGCAATGAACGGAATGCGTCTGGTATGCATTGGCGGGTCATGGGTCATGCTCATATTCAATCAAACGAGGACGGAGATAAACGTCGTACGCTCGATATGACATCGCGACGGTGTCTTGAGTGCCACGACGGCGTTACGGCCAGCGCCACTGCCTACCAAACGAATTCTCATCAGGGGGGCGGCTCGATGGGTGACCGATCGCGAAACCACCCAGTCGGCGTGGCGTATCCTCATGCGGGGAAAAGAAACCGGGGCGTCCCACTACGACCGGCAGCAATGCTCCCTGCGACTGTTCGGTTACCTGGTGGATCAGTTGGCTGCGTGTCTTGCCACGATCTATACAACTCTTCGTCAGCCCACTTGAGTGTTCCGATTGAGGGTTCGCAACTCTGCATGACTTGCCACGAGATGGACTGATATTTCTACACGGCGTTGTCGGTGCGAAATTGGTCAAAAAATAGATCGACCGCGGCGTCGATTATCCCCCTTGAGGCCGTTTCAAAAGCGTTGACCGATTCGTTGCGAAACTCCGGACAACCGCCCATGCAGAACGGCAGGGCCATCAACACAAAGAACAGCGAAATACTCTTTCCCCGGATTCTCTGTTTTCTCTTCACTTTCATCCTCTCGCTAACCTACAAGGAACTCTGGTTTCGCCGCCTAATGATCCTAGCAGATCCTGTTCCTTTCGCACTCAAGAGTGCGTTTCGAGCCCCTAGTCGCCGAAAATCCTACCCGGCACGCTAATTGCTCACAGGAATGTAGCACTTGGACTGGCGCTCGATGCCTCTGTAACTCGGCTGCCACGTCCGGTGCGTTTGACGGATGAGGCTCATGAAGATCAAAAGACCTTCCATTCGAGACGGACAGACACCTCGCGGTGGCGGACGTTCAGCAGCGATTCAACTTCCGATTGTTGCTTCTGGACCCAATTCCTCATTCTACGGCCGGCCGCGGTGGCTTCCGGTGCCAGGTTGGAGCGGCTGGCAGGTGATCAAACCCGCTGGGGTCTTGCTTGGGTGTGCGGCGCTTTTTGTCGGAGCGGACGTTGTAGAGCATCATTTCTTCCCAACGATGCCGACCGGATGGCGGCACGCGGCGTTGACCGCGCGTGCTGCGATCGTCAGCGGGTTTGGTTGTCTGATCGTCTTTCTGATCATGCGAAATCAGCAGCAGTGCTTGGTCGCAACGGCCGAACGTCTCGGCGGTCGCCTCGAAGCGTACCGCGATTACCGCGGCACGCGTAGCGAATTTCAAAACGACCACCGTGTTCGTTGTTGGGATGTGCTCGATTGCAAGCAGACGGGTTGTCCGGCGCACGGGGCGACCGATCGTCCGTGTTGGCAGAAACTAGCCCTGTCTAGATCGACTCTCGATGGAGACGTTCCAGAGACGAACCTTCAAGCGTGCCATAAGTGCAAGGTCTATCTCGCGTCATGCCCCGACGGACTCACAAGACTGGGGGAGAGCTTCAACAGTCTCATGTACATGCTCGATCAAGAGGCGAAGCAGGTACGCCTGATGAACGCTCAACTTGTCGAGAAAGAAAAAATGGTCGCCATTGGTCAGATGGCCTCTGGTATCGCCCATGAAATCGGGAATCCGCTTTCCAGTATTTCGTCGATTGTACAAATGATCGAAAGGCGACCTCAGGCAGATCGGATCCCCGAACAGGCTGAATTGATCGCAACGCATGTAAACCGCATCTCTAAGACAGTTCGGCAGTTGTCATCGCTAGCGCGCCCAGTTCGGAAGAATTGGACCCTGGATGACATCGGACCCGCACTGGAAGAGTCTATCAAGCTGATCAAATTCGACCGCCGAGCAAAGTCGATACAAGTCGATCTTGAAAACCATCAAGGACTCCCAAAAACATTCATGATGCGCGAGGAGTTGGTGCAAGTGTTTATCAATCTTGCGCTGAACGCTCTCGATTCAATGCCTTCTGGCGGATCTCTCCGTGTCGGCGCTTCGCGAGAAAATGGTAGCGTCATTGTTCGTTTTTCCGATACCGGAACCGGGATACCCACAGAGATTGGAAGGCGAGTTTTCGAGCCATTTTTTACAACCAAGGAAGCGGGAAAGGGAACAGGATTGGGACTCTCAGTGAGCTACGGAATCGTCCAAGAGCATGCCGGTGAGATCGATTTTTTCAGCAACGAAGGGGAAGGCACGACATTTTCGATACGACTACCTGTCTTAACCCAAGCACCGGAGGTGCCCACATGAACCGCGCGACGATCCTACTCGCGGATGACGAAGCTACGCTTCGAGAGAATCTTGCGGAGGTCATTTCCGAAGATAGCGAATGCGACGTGATCGTCTGTGCAGACGGAACCGAAGCGCTCAAAGCGTTGCGTCACCATCACGTTGACGCCCTCATAACTGATCTTCGCATGCCGGGCATTACCGGGATGGACTTGATCGATGAAGCCCTCGAAATCGCACCGGAGATTGCAATCATCGTAATCACGGCATTTGGCGAGATCGACACGGCTGTTGAGGCGATGAAAAAGGGCGTTGGGGATTATATCTGCAAGCCTCTTATGCTTGAAGATGTTGTTTTTCGGTTGAAACGTCTGCTAGCGCACAAAACTACCGCGAAAGAGAACGTGCTCCTGCGCAAACAGATTCGGGAAACAGTTGATCCGGTAGCCACGCTTGGAGAATCTGGATCGATCCGCTCAATCAGGAGTCAAATAGATGAGCTAGGCAGAATTACGGAACCGGTCCTGATCATCGGCGAGCTTGGAACGCGCAAGAAAGATATTGCAAGGGCGATTCATCGCGCCCAAGGTCGCCCCGGTAGGCCATTCGTGTCGGCGGATTGCTCTGAACCGATCAAGGGACACGCGACGATCGCTCCAGACGGTGTTCGGAAGTGGTCCCTCAAACCCGGTCAATCTGGTCGCCCGGCCTGCTTTGAGGCTGCAGAAGGCGGTACACTGTTCTTTGGTGAGATCACAGAGTTGCCACTCACAGTTCAGATTGAGCTGCTACGCACGATCAAGGACAGTGCGCCAGGGAATGGCAAGACTAAGTCAGGCGGCACGCGAGTGATCGTTGCGTCGCGGTACGATCTTGGGGCGCGGGTTCACGAAGGCACATTCGACCAAGAACTTTATTGCCGTCTGGAAACAGTACAACTAAGGGTTCCGCCGCTTCGCGATCGCGCTGAGGATATTGAGACGGTGTCGAAATATATCATGGGCCGATTCAGCGACGACCTGAATATGCGCGGCTGCAAGCTGAGCCTGGCGGCGACTGAGGCCCTGGCGCACTACGTATGGCCTGGGAATTTGCTCGAGCTTGAGGCCGTCTTGAGAAGAGCCATGCTCCTCGCAGACGGTGAGATCGTCGACGTTGACCATCTTGGTCTTTCATCTGGCGGTGGTCGGCGCACGCTCTTTGGCGCATCGGATCTGAGCAGCGCTATCCGCGAATTCGAACGCGAACACATCTCGAATGTTCTCGCCAGCGTCGGGGGAAATAAGATTGAGGCCGCCCAGGTTCTCGATATCGGATTGTCGAGCTTGTACCGAAAACTTGACGGCCTGAAGGAGGTCCATTCGCATAAGACAGAAGGTTTTGCATCGTGAGAGGAGAAAAGATAGAAATGAAATTTCAACGAGTCGGTGCGTTATCGATCATTGCTGTTATGGTTCTAGGTCTTTTAAACGGTGCGGAGGTCAAGGCGCAGCACGGCCAGCATCCGACGATGCCGGGGATGAAGTTCTATCTGCACGTGTATTTCGGCGACAAGTCAATGCAAGGTCCACTGGATACGCCACTTGACATCGTCTCCACGTCATCACCAAGTAAGCCGAATCAGCTTATTCTCCTGCCCTCGCCTTGGCCTTCGATTTCCGTGTTGGAGTACTTACCCAACGCGGAACTTCGCCAAGACGCAGTCGCCTCCCTGGACGGTGAGCCGGCGATTCAGCTTGCAATCGAAGGCCCGAAACACTCGTACGAGCGTTGGCTGATCGCGGGCGATTCTGAGCGTAATCGACTCACGAGTTTCATCGGAACTTGGCGGATGATGGGCGTGAAGACGCGAGCAGAGCGCGACACACTCTGGTCGCAGTTCGAGACAGAAATGACGCGGGATCCGGTTCTGCGTGCGCGCCGCACGGAAGAAGGGAAAGTTGTTGAATTGCCGATGACGGCTGAACTCGCAAGAAAGTTACCGGATTCGCCGTGCACGATCCGCGTGCTTGAGTTCATGCCGCACTACGGGATTGACGATTCGACCTCCAAGGCGGTGAATCAGTCGGACAAGAGATTGAACCCGGCTGCCCATATCGAAATCGACTGTGCGGGAACACTTGAGCGCCGATGGGTTTTCGCTAAGTTCCCGAATTACTCGACGGGCAAAGACAGCGATCTCAATGTGCAAGTCGCACTGGACTGCCCGGTTGATGCGGAACGGGCGGTACCCGACTTCGCGTTTGTCGCCACAACCAAGAACGGCGTCGAGCTTTGGTCGCGCGCTGAAGGAAAAGCAAGAGCGACGCCTGTCAAACCCAACGGGACCGTCAAGATTACTGGGTCTCAATACACTTTTAGCATCAGAACTTTCGTGGCGGCGGCAGAATTGAAGGAAACATTTGTTTCAGCGGGAAAGGGCGGAGAGCCCGCCATCCTATTGTCAATGGATGGAGCAGAGGGTGATCGTTCTGAGCTATGGCTTTCCAGAAGCAAGGCTCGGACGTTGCCGACGCAGCTTGGCCCGCTGACACTCATCTTTGACTCGCGCGGCGGTTCGAGCGCGGGAGGACATTGACTGTGCGCAAGGGACTGACCAGATCTTGGACGTTTCGCGCTGGAGTCGTACTGATTGGAGTCGGGCTCGCCTCCTTTCTGCAGCTTCGATATGCGTTGGCAACTTCGCCTGATCCGACTGCGATGAAAGATCGGAGTTGTTCCGACATGGCTTGCCATGGAGGTTTGACGAAGCGAAAAGTCTTACACGCGCCGGTCGTGGACGATGCATGCGATTCTTGTCACGAACAGGAAAACGAGAGTGTCCACGTTTTCACGTTTCCAGAAGAAGGAAATGCCCTATGCACGGACTGTCATGACGAATTTGAAGGTAAGCACGTTCACGAAGCCGTGGAAAGCGGCGAATGCATCACGTGCCACAATCCCCACTCGTCTGACACAGAGGGCCTGCTCACATCTGAGTCAATTGGGGAACTTTGCCAGGAATGTCATGAAGAAGTGACCGAAGACCTGGCGTTCCTGCATGGACCCGTCGCGGCTGGCGAATGCACGACCTGTCACCAGCCCCATGCCTCGGAGCATGGTGCTCTACTAGTATCGGATGGAAATACCGTTTGCTTCGAGTGTCACGAGGACATTGAAGATGCTCTGAGAGAGGCCAAGAGCAAGCATCAGCCGGTTGAAGATTCTTGCATAACCTGCCATTCTCCTCATGGCAGCAGTCACAAAATGATGCTGACGCAGTCGTCGCCTTCGCTTTGCCTTGATTGTCACGACGACGTTTCAGATCACGTTGATGAGGCAAAGGTGAAACACTCGGTCGTGACCACAGGCGAGGGATGCAGCAATTGCCACCTTCCCCATGCGTCGCAACATACAACCCTCATGCGCGATGAACAAGCAAGGACCTGCCTGTCGTGCCATAATAAAGTGATCGAATCTGCGGGTGGAATCATCAAGAATATCGGAGAGAAGCTCGCGACAAACGATCATCACCATGGCCCTATCCAGGAAGGCGAGTGCGCACCGTGCCACGCACCACACGGAGGGGAACACGCTCGTCTCCTCCTAGAGGAGTTTCCGGCGACATTCTATTCGCCGTTTGGCGAGGACCGTTACGCGGTTTGCTTTTCCTGCCACGACGTAGAGGCGTTTGAGGAATCTGACGTCGCAGATGAGACGGAATTTCGCAATACGACGCAAAACCTTCACTTTGTTCACGTGAACAAGTCTAAGAAGGGAAGGTCATGCACAGTTTGCCATGAAGTTCACGCATCCAAGACGCGCGGGCACATCGCGGAGTCCGTACCGTTCGGGAAATGGCGCCTCCCCATCGGTTTCCTCGCTACTGAGACAGGTGGATCGTGCCAGCCCGGATGTCACCGACCCTACGCCTACGACCGCGAAAACCACGTGAAGAACCTCCCCGAACCAAAGGCTGCCGCCGCCGCGACTGAGTGATGACCCGCCAAGCTTACCCTCGCTAGCGCTTAGATTTTGCACATTCGATAGGCGAACCCTGTTATGTCCACGATTCCCACGCTCGGGAAATACGGCGCGTTCCTGGCACGGAGTGAACCGGACTGAGGGAATGAAATAAGAGTGGGTAACTCTTTTATTTATAACGACTTATGGATCGTCGTCGCCAGAGAGTCCCCCTCACCTGAGTCGTTGTCAGCATGTGGCACACCCCCTGCAAGGTTTACCTAGTGGCGAAGAAGTCGCACGGCCCGGTTTCGCAGGGACGAGGCGACTTGTCGACCAGAGTTAATGTTGCGATCCGTCGCGAACGGGTCACGAGGCCTTGCGGTAAGAAGTTTGGAGAAACGCGATGAAGATAAAAAACCGTTTGATTGCTGTGGGTTTGGTTGTTGTCTTGTTGGGTGCAGTCACGGTAGCCCAGGTCGTTCCGGGTGATTCGTCGACGTATCCCTCGGTGAGTATTGTGAACACGCCTCACAACCTCAACAATTATCCCGGTGTGTCGGTTCCTGGAAACCAAGTATGCCTCCCTTGTCACACGCCCCATAATGCGTTGCTGTCAGGTGAAGAAAACGTACTCTGGAACCACGCCGAGACTGGCGAAACATTTGTGATGTACTCCAGCACAGCTGGTCAGCCCGAAGGACCTAGTAAACTCTGTATGGGCTGCCATGACGGGGTCACTGCGATCGATAACTACGGCGGCAACGGCGGTAGTGGAATCGTGATCACTGGTGCAGCAGCGCTCGGGTCGGATTTGTCGAACGATCACCCTATCGGAATCGAATACCCGACATCGCTCCCTGGCGAATACAACGATCCCGCAGGCTTTGCTCCAGGAATCAGTGGTGGTTCGGGCGTGCGGCTGGTAGCAATCAGTGGTGTCGATCGGGTTGAATGCACTTCCTGTCACAACGTCCACAACAACGGCTTGGGCGACTTCCTACGGGTTCCACTGCAGGAAAGCTATCTTTGCCTACAATGCCACATTAAGTGAATTGGCGATCCTTTCGGCGACACTCCTTGGGGGGATGTCGTCGGAATCACGTAAGAAACCTCACAATACTCAGTTTTTCACAGGCGTCCTCGGGACCACACCGGGGAGGCCTTTTTTTTGCGCGAGTCATAATTCTTAGGCATGGGAATTGTTGTAGGTTCTGCCGACATGGAATAAGGTCAATCGAGAGGATTGCATGATGTATCGCGAATCAAAACTAGTCGTTGTGGTGGCCGTGGCGATGTCTTTCGTTGCGATGGCAGGATGCGAATCTGCCCCTTCGACTAAAAAAGAGCTTCTTTTTTTTCCACCACCGCCCGCAAACCCGCGGATTCAGTTTCTAACCTGGGCTAGTGGCGCAGAAGAAGTCGAACCCGCGCGCGGTGGGTTCGAGGATTTCGTTCTCGGGGAAGAGCCAAAGGCAAGGCGCATCATACAGAAACCATACGGTGTAGCGGTTCGTGACGGCGTCATCTACGTCTGCGACACGAAGGGTCTGAACCTCACCCGCCTCGATTTCCGAGACAGACGATACTCGGTCCTGGGAATCGGAGGACCGGGGCGACTTCGAAAACCGATCAACATTGCGATCGATCCGCTTGGCTACAAGTTTGTCGTCGATGCGGATCGCAAACAGGTTGTGGTCTTCGGACCAGATGACGAGTACGTGAACGCGTTTGACGTTCCGCCACCATGCCACCCAGTGGACATCGCCATCCACGGCGAAGATCTCTATGTTCTCGACAACGACGAGACCTGCCAGATCGTCGTCATGGATCGAACCACGGGTGTCGTCAGTAGAACGATGGGCGAAGCGGGCGGCGAACCGGGACAATTCAAGATCCCAAACAGCATCGCCATTAGTCCCGATGGGCACCTTTACGTCAGCGACACGCATAACTGGCGGATTCAAAAACTCACGCTGGAGGGAAAATCAGTCTGGGCGAAAGGTCAACCAGGATATCGCCTAGGACAGTTCGGACGACCAAGAGGTATACGTATTGGACCAGATGGCATTGTCTACGTGGTGGATGCCGCTACGGAAATCGTACAAATGCTCGACGGCGACGGTCAAACGTTGATGAGGTTTGGCGGACCGGGCGACAAGCCCGGAGCACTCGGTCTACCATCTACGCTTGCCATCGATACGGCTTCGATTCCTCATTTTCAGAAGTATGCACATAAGGACTTCAAGATCGACTATTTGATGTTTGTGGCGAGTCAATTCGGCAAGTACTTGATAAACGTCTATGCGTTTGGGTCGTTCCCCGATGGGTTCTCGCTTGAGGAGCATGAGATCCAGCGATTAACGCCCATCCCTATGGACGAGGGGATCGGACCGGTGAATGAGGATGATTCGGAAGCGGAGCCCTTAAAGACCGAGAACCCTCACGAGCGCGGGGGTTGATGACGCCGCCGGTCTTGATTGGTTTGGTTGGACGAGTGGCGAACCTGATCAACACAGGCTGGGCTTCCCGTTTTTACGAAAGAGAGTCCGCTTGAGATCAGTCTTTGTCAACAGAGTTCTTCGGGCCGTTCTTGCCGGGGCGATGACGATTCTTTTCACGCTGGTCACCGTGACGGCGTGCTCAGAGCCAACGCGCTTTCGCGTCCTGTCATTTTTTCTAGACGGTGTTCCCGAACCTGGTTCGAAAGAGACACTGGACCCAGGCAAGGAAGTTGAAGGCACTCCTGAGGTTGCCGTTGCGACGCCAAGACCCATGACTCGCTACTTTGCACACACACCTTATCGCGAGAACCGATGCGCCGGATGCCACAGCGCCGAGACAGGGCAACTCGTTCGGTCCATCGAGGATGGTCTGTGTCTGAACTGCCATCGCAAGCTCGTTAGCGACCTGCGTTTCCAGCACGGGCCTGTCGCTGTAAACGATTGCACGACCTGCCACCATCACCACACCGCACCGTTTCCGAAACTTCTGCTCCAGAAACCGGTCGATACCTGCCTGAACTGTCACGACAAAGACGATCTTGCAGAGGGCGACTATCACGCCGACGTGGCCACGAAGAATTGCATCGACTGTCACAACCCTCACGGCGGTGACGACAAGTTTTTCCTAAGACCTGGTCGAAACAAACCGTGAGAGCGCCGCGCAGACATTCGAGGCGTCTGGCATCTAGCGAAGAGAGCGCGAGATTCTTTCGCGCGGGCAACCGTATGTTTGCGCTCGCAGTGATGACTATGATTACGGCTGCTATCGTTAATGCAGGTTGCCGGTCCTCCGAATCCTCGCGGCGGAGTCGCGTTAACACGGTCAATATTAACAGCGTCCGGCGCCACCTGGAAATGACGGTTCGCGCGCGCGAGCAAGAGCAGACTTCCAAAGTAGGTGCTGGCATAACCAAGTCTGAAGAGACGCTCTGGGAACAGGCGATCGGACTCGAAGTCGAGGGATCGATCTATCATCCGAACTTGGTTGAGTTTTCACTGGCTGGGCTGTTCGGCCTCTTGAAGGAGGACTACCGCGATGAATTCGGAGATCGAACGCGAACGAGCAGCGACGACGGCGAGATTGTGGAATTCGACCTGGAAGGATCATTCTTCAAGAAAAAGCCCTATCCCGGGTCCGTGTTCGCAAGACGCTATCGAACCTTGCAACCGCGACCTTTTCTTTCGAGCTTGGAAACAACTACCACCACCACCGGGTTCGCGTGGCAGTTGGTGAACACGACCTACCCGACAAGTCTTCAATACGTCAACACCAAGGTTGAACTCAGACCCCTCAACGACACAGAAGCACCCGGTTTGCAAGAAAACGCTACTCTACGTTTCGATACGGAGTATCGTTTCTCCGACAACAACGTTGTCTCTTTCTCCTATGAAAACCGTAGCGTACTCGAGGAGCCGTTCTCACTTGACTACACCTCGGACGAAGTAAAGCTTGCTCACAAGCTGCACTTCGGCGAGAAGCATCTTCATCAACTTGACTCGGAAGTCGTTTTCTTCGACCAGCGCGGCACGTTCGACATTAAGCGAACGCGCTGGCGAGAGAGCCTGCGGCTGACGCATAGTGACAATCTCCGGTCGTGGTATCAGTTTGAATTCCTCGACCGCACGCAAGGATCGCTGCTGGGCGTTCCACCGATTCACGAAAAATCTTATTTCCTCTCCAGCACGCTTGAGCATCAATGGTACTTGAGTTTGCAGTCGCAGCTGTACGCATTTGCCCAGCGACAGAAGTTTGACTCGGGATTGAAGATTACGCGCTTCGGTTTGCAACCAAGTTTCGACTACCGCAAGAAGAACCGCTGGGGGATTTTGCTCGCGAACTATCGACTTCGTTTACAGAAAGAGGATCGTGAGGGTGGAAGCCGTAGTCTTGAGGTCGTCGACGAAAGGGTCACGTTTCGCGACCCTGATCCCGTAGTTTTGACGAACACGAACATAGCCGTCAGTACGATTCTAATCACCGACGAATTGCGCACTGTCGTTTTTCGATCTGGAGAGGATTATACTATTCGCCTCGTGAGCGATCGGATCGAACTGGAACGAATCCCGACTGGCAGAATCGGCGAGGGGCAAGTCGTCCTGGTCGATTACGTCTTTGCTTTCGGGGGCGACTTTGTGTTGAATACTACTGCCCAGAATCTGACGATCCGCCAGAATTTCGAGTTCGGTTTGTCACCTTTTTACCGCTTGCGGCGACAGGATCAAACGATCGATCCGAAAAGTGCAAACGG
>JAJDDZ010000276.1 GCA_029260025.1 Phycisphaerae bacterium
GGCGTTCCTGAGTCCGTCTGCACGCGATGCAACTCATCACTGATTGAGAAGTTCAAAGATGGACAGGATTGGTGCGCGGAACATGGATTGCCTGAGTCGCAGTGTATGAAATGCAATCCGGCGGCGCGCGAACAATGGGCAGCGCTGAATCCTGCCAATGCAACACGACCTATCAAGACAAACGATGCAATCGCCGGGAAAAAAGCAAAGCCCCTGTTTGGGCCAGCGTCAAGTCCGATTGAACCGACGCTCGATCAAGGATGGTGCGGCGGACACGGCGTGCCGGAATCGGTATGCACGCGATGCGGCGCTTCGCCGGAGAAGTTCAAGGCAGCGGGCGACTGGTGCGAGGAACATGGCCTGCCAGAGTCGCAATGTGTGGTTTGTCATCCGGAGGTCGGGGCTGAATGGGCCAAGCTCAATCCAGCAAGGCAGAAAGACAGCCGAAGCGGGGAAGCTCCAGTTATCAAGAGCGAAAAGGCACCAAGCGAGCGACAGGCAAGCGAGATGGGAAAGTGGTGCGTGGAGCATGGCGTGCCGGAAGCCGTCTGTACGCGATGCGACCCAACGCTGGTCGCGAGTTTCAAGAAGACAAATGACTGGTGCGGCGCACACGGGTTGCCGGAGTCGCAATGCACGCTCTGCAACCCGGAGGTCAAAGAGAAATGGAACGCGATGAAGCCGGAAACGCTGGGCCGTCGTGACAGTGGCATGCCAAGGGCGATTCGTTTGGAACCCAATCGTCGCCTTCTCACGGGGAGCAACGATAGCCAGTGTCAGGTGGATCGTTTGCAAGTTCAGTTTCTCGACGCAACGACAGCGCGCAAGGCGGGTATCGAAAGTCAGGTCGTCCGAACTCGCCGTTTGTCGAACACGATTGAGTGCCTTGCAGAAGTGAGTTTCGATCAGACACGGTTGGTTAGGATTACGCCTCGCGTAGGCGGTGTTGTGACAGAGGCATCTGCCGAAATCGGCAGCGTTGTCAACGCGGATGATGTTCTGGCTGTGCTGGAGAGTTCCGCGATTGGACTTACGAAGAGTCGCTACATCAGCGTCCGCGAAAGTCATCTTCTCGCTAAGGCTGACTTCGAGCGTGTGGACACGATCTATCGGGGAACGCAACAGATGCTGGATGTTTGCACGGCATCGACCTCTTCCAATGAGTTGAGGCAAGAACTCAGCGAAGTTCGAGTCGGTGATGCCAAGAGTCGCCTTCTGCAAGCACACTCCGCGCTGGAGTTAGCGCGCTTGACGCTCAGGCGGGAGCAAACACTGCTGGACAAGAAGATCACGAGAGAACGAGACTTCGAGACTGCAAGAAGTAATCTGGCTTCGGCGGATGCGGATTTCCACGCATCGCGCGAAGCCGTCGCGTTTGACAACGAGCGAAATCACCTCGCGTCAATGCGAACGCTCAAGGTCACTAAGAGCGAACTGGATGCGGTCGCGCGCGAGCTTCGTATCCTCGGTCTAAACGATTCGCAGTTGGGAGCAATTGGCAGCGAATCTGGCGTCGCGCTTTCACGATATGAATTGCGTAGCCCGGCGGCGGGTCGCATTGTCGAGCGACGCGCAGTCGTTGGCGAAGTAGTCGAGCGGCGGGACGCGCTCTACGCCGTCGCCGACCTCTCGACGGTGTGGGTGATGATGGACTTGCGTGAGCGCGATCTAACGCTGGTACGCGTCGGTCTGCCAATCCTGTTTACCGTGGACGGCCTGCCTGGTCACGCATTCGATGGCGTTGTCTCCTGGGTCAGCAACACCGTGGACGACCGAACCCGCACCGTCAAAGTACGAGCGAATCTTCCTAACAAGCGAGGCCTGCTTCGGGAAAACATGTTCGGGCTTGCACGAATCATCATTCACGACAATGACGAAGTGGTTTCCATCCCCAATGAAGCCGTCCAAACTGACGGTTGCTGTCAACTCGTGTTCGTTAAGCAGGACGAAACGCTCTTTGAGCCGCGTAAGGTCTCGTTGGGCGCGAGCGCCAACGGACACGTTGAAATTCTCGCGGGTCTCGCGTCGGGTGAATCCGTGGTCACTGTCGGCAGTTTCCTGATGAAAACAGAAATCCTCAAATCCAACATCGGCGCTGGTTGCTGTGATGTGGAATAGGGAAGGCAAGAACCATGCTCAACGCCATCATCTACTGGTCACTCCGTCATCGCTTTCTGGTGATCGCTATTGCCGTGGGTTTCGCTGTGACTGGTGCCTTCTCTTTGTCGCGGCTACCTATTGATGCTTTTCCCGATACCACGCCCGTGCAGGTTCAGGTCAACACCGTCGCGCCCGCGTTGTCTCCCATCGAGATCGAACAACAGATCACTTTTCCGGTGGAGCAGGCGATCAGTGGGTTGAGGGGGCTTGTCGAAGTCCGTTCCATCTCCAAGTTTGGCCTCTCGCAGGTCACGGTCATCTTCGACGACGACACCGACATCTATCTCGCCCGACAGCAGGTGATGGAGCGCCTGAGTACCGTGGAATTGCCCGAAGGCTTGTCTCAACCCGCCATGGGGCCAGTAGCCACGGGCTTGGGGGAGGTCTTTCACTACATCCTCACCAGCGACACCAAGAACCTCAGCGAGCTGCGTTCCATTCAGGACTGGATCATCAGACCGCAACTTCGTAGCGTTTCCGGTGTGGCCGAGGTGAACAGTTGGGGAGGACATGAACGTCACTATCAGGTCGTCGTTGATCCAGCAAAGTTGACCAAGTACGACCTGTCGCTCTTGGACTTGTTCAACGCACTGCGCCGCAACAATGCCAATGTCGGCGGCGGCAACATCACGCGATCCGGTGAGCAGTTGCTCGTGCAGGGCATCGGGTTCGTGACGACTCTTGAAGAGATTGGCAACATAGTCGTCACAGCAACGGACGGTGTACCCATCTATGTGCGTGATCTCGGTGCGGTAGTCGATGGCCACGAGGTGCGCCGGGGTGCCGTCACCTACGGCGGTAAGGGTGAGGCTGTGCTTGGGCTTGGCTTTATGCTCATGGGCGAGAATAGCCGTGATGTCACCCAGCGGCTGAAAGCACGCATGGAAGAAGTCAAGTTGTCGCTCCCGCCGGATGTCGAAGTCAAGACGGTCTACGACAGAACGGACTTGGTTGATCTCGTACTCAACACAGTGAAGACTAATCTGTTCGAGGGTGCGATCCTTGTTGTCGTTGTGCTGTTTCTGTTCTTGGGGAACTTTCGGGCTGGGCTGATTGTCGCGCTGGCGATCCCGCTGTCTATGCTGTTCGCTGGGAACCTGATGCTGCGCGTCGGCATCGCGGGGAGTTTGATGAGCTTGGGCGCTATCGACTTCGGACTTATCGTGGATAGCTCGGTCATTATGATCGAGAACAGCGTTCGGCATCTCGCGGAAAGCAAGGACGGACGATCTAGAATCGAGATCGTGCGCGACGCCGCCATCGAGGTTCGTAAGCCGACGATGTTCGGCGAACTCATTATCATGATCGTGTACCTGCCAATCCTCACGCTGGAAGGCACCGAGGGCAAGCTTTTTTCGCCTATGGCACTAACGGTGATCTTCGCGTTAGCTGGCTCAATGATCGCATCCCTTACGCTCATGCCCGTTCTGGCCAGCCTGTGTCTGCCGAAGCAAGTCACGGATCGTGAGCCACACATCATTCGACTCGCAAAGGGTGTGTACGCACCCATGCTTCGCTATGTCCTCAGCGCTCGCGGAGTGGTTCTTTCCCTCACAACGGTGGCTCTTGTCAGTGCAGTTTGGATCGCATTGAATCTCGGCGCGGTCTTTATCCCGCGCCTCTCCGAGGGGGCAATTGTCATTAACACCGTGCGCCTTGCGGGCGTCTCCGTGGAAGAATCGGTGCGCTACGGAACGCAGATCGAACGGGTATTGCTGGAGAGCTTCCCCGACGAAATCAATGACATCTGGTCGCGTACCGGGACGGCCGAGGTTGCGACCGATCCGATGGGAATCGAACTGACCGATGTGTTCATCACTCTGCACCCGCGAGCGGAATGGCAGAAGGCAAGCACGCAGGCCGAACTGGTACTCATGATGGAGGGCAAGTTGGCGACCATGCCCGCTATGCGAGCCATCTTCACACAGCCAATCGAGATGCGGGTCAATGAGATGGTGGCAGGCATCCGCAGCGATCTCGGTGTCAAAGTGTTTGGAGACGACTTTGATCAACTCAAAACCATCGCCGCACAGATCGAGGAAATTCTGAAATCCATTTCCGGCACAGCCGATGCCGTCACCGAACAAGTTACGGGCTTGCCGATGCTCAAGATTCGATTGCGCCAAGACCAACTCGCCAGGCACGGCGTACCCGCCAGTGAGGTGCTGGATTTCATTGCCGCCATCGGCAACATTCGTATCGGCGAGATTCGTCAGGGGCAAGTTCGGTTTCCACTTTCGGTGCGTTTGCCCGATGAGTACCGCTCAGACCCGGAGCGCGTAGCCAACCTTCTGATCCCAACCGCATCGAGACAACTTCTACCACTCTCGCTTCTGGCGGACTTGGAGATTGTTGATGGGCCATCCACGATCAACCGTGAATGGAGCAAACGCCGTGTAGTCGTTCAATGCAACGCCCGTGGTCGTGATGTGGCCAGTTTGGTCGCCGAGGCACGGACACGAATCGAATCCGAGATTGACTTCCCACCGGGCTACTTCGTTCGATACGGCGGACAGTTTGAGCATCTGGAACGAGCAGCCACTCGTCTGATGTTTGTAGTGCCTCTTGCACTGAGTTTGATCTTCGTCTTGCTGTATGTCACCTACGGTCGAGTCACGGATGTAATCCGCATTTTCATGACACTTCCGTTGGCCGCTGTGGGAGGCGTGTTTGCACTGTACTTTCGGGACATGCCGTTCAGTATCTCAGCCGGAGTCGGATTCGTCGCCATGTCCGGCGTGTCCGTACTGGGAGACATGGTGTTCGTCTCGTACCTTCGGGGCTTGCTCGATAAGGGCATGCCGATGTACGAAGCAATCGAACAGACAGCCATGATGCGTCTGCGTCCCGTTCTGATGACCGGGCTGGTTGCCGCTTTAGGATTCGTTCCTATGGCATTCAACACGGGCGTTGGCGCAGAAGTTCAGCGTCCCCTCGCCACGGTTGTCATCGGCGGGGTGCTGACATCGACGATGCTGACGCTGCTCGTGCTTCCAGTGTTCTATTCACTGCTGAGTGGAAAGACGCAAAAGAAATGAGTGCCGCCCCCTAGCGTCGGTGACTTGGGAAGGACAGGTTGGCGCCGGAATCGCCCGTCACAAGGGGTCGGCGACTGAAGGGACGGTTCGGCGACGATCCCGGAATCCTTCGGTGGGGGGGGGCAGCGGCCCACGCGTAGTCGCGTGATCGCCCGCCCATCATCGAGCTGTCAACCCTGGCATGGAAGCGTTATCGGGTGTCGTCTCGCCGCTTGAAATCCTTTGGCCGTAGCGGTGAATAATATAGGACACACATGCAATCTCCCGATCTACTCTTATCATGGACTCTAGGCGCGCCGTAATCATGTCGATGGAGCCACGAGAGCCTCGGTTGATTGACCGGGGGTAATTGTGGTGCTGCGTACTCGCAACCACAGGAAGCACCCCGCATAGGCGTTGCGGTGGTGGCTGACAAACAGGCGACGACCGCACTCGACGCGGGCAATGGGCCATGAAATGACAGTCCTTTGGAACCGCTGGCGCATCCTCCTCACGATCCTGATTATCATCTTCGTGGTCGAGACCGGCGCTATGTTTCTGTTACCAGTATTGCTGCCGTCCGACATCCATCCGTGGATCGAGGCCGTCGCCGATGCCATGCTGCTCAGCATGGGCAGTCTGCCCCTGCTCTGGTTCCTGCTAATCCAGCCCATGCACGCCGAAACGAGAAAATGGTCTCATCACTCCAGGTTGCTCATGGCGGCGTTGGATGAGCATGCGCTCGTGACCATCACCGACGCTCAGGGAAGAATCATCCACGCCAACGACTCCTTCTGCCAGATAAGTAAGTTCCCGGTCGAAGAAGTCCTGGGCCAAGATCATCGTATCGTCAGTTCCGGCGATCACTCGAAGTCGTTCATGAAAGACCTGTGGGACACGATCAAACGGGGCGAACCCTGGCATGGCGATGTTTGCAACTGCGCGAAGGATGGCTCTCGGTATTGGTCGGACACGACGATCGTTCCGTTCAGAGACGAGACTGGTCGCATGATGCAATATGTCGCACTTCGGGCCGACATCACCGAGCGTGTTAAGGCGCAAGAAGCGTTGAAAATATCCGAAGCGCAGGCTGACGCTGCCAATCACGCTAAGAGCGGGTTCCTGGCAAACATGAGCCACGAGATTCGCACGCCCATGA
Organism: Phycisphaerae bacterium; assembly: GCA_029260025.1. Lineage (GTDB taxonomy): Bacteria > Planctomycetota > Phycisphaerae > UBA1845 > UBA1845 > JAJRUK01. The sequence goes on from JAJDDZ010000276.1 coordinate 6,337, forward strand.
CGGCCATCCTTGGCTTTGCAGAGAACCTCCTCGACGCCGACCAGTCCGAGTCAGAAAGTTTGAACTGTATCTACACCATCCGACACAACGGCGAGTACCTTCTCGGCATCATCAACGACATCCTCGACCATTCCAAGATCGAGGCGGGCAAGATGGTCACGGAGCAGATCGCCTGCAAACCCTGCCAAATTATCGCCGATGTGGCTTCGCTAGTGCGCGCTCGGGCCGACGCCAAAGGACTGGCGTTCAACATCGATTACATCGGCGCGATCCCGGAGACGATTGTGAGCGACCCGACTCGTATGCGACAGATTCTCATCAACCTGATCGGCAACGCCATCAAGTTCACCGAAGAGGGTGCGGTAAGACTGATCGTTCGTGTCGTCGGCGCCGCAGAGGACGATCCAGGGGGGAGTCCGAAGGAGCCGTACATGCAGTTCGATGTGCTGGACACCGGGATGGGCATGACCGACGAACAGGCAGCCGTTCTGTTCCAGCCGTTCACCCAGGCGGACACAACGACAACCCGCAAGTTCGGTGGCACGGGCCTTGGCCTGACCATCAGCAAACGGTTCGCCGAGTTGCTCGGCGGTGAAATCCGTGTGGTGGATTCTGAAGTCGGTGTGGGAACGCGGTTCCGCGCCACCGTGGCTACGGGGCCGCTCGAAGGCGTGACAATGCTCCAAGACCCCATGTCATCCACCGTGGGCGCGGTGATCGACAAATCCGATGGCCTCACGCCCATTCTGCCAACAGAACTCTACGGCATCCGCATCCTGCTGGCCGAGGACAACCCGACCAACCAGGTTCTCCTTGTTGGCATTCTCAAGAAGGCGGGAGCGGAGATTATTGTCGTCAAGGACGGAAAGTTAGCTCTCGACGCCGCGCTCGCGGCGCGCGACGACGGCGACTCGTTCGATGTCGTTCTGATGGACATGCAAATGCCCGTCATGGACGGCTACGAAGCCACAGGGCGACTTCGTCAGAAGGGCTACACCGGGGCGATCATCGCACTCACGGCCCACGCGATGGCCAGCGACCGCGAGAAGTGCATCAAAGCCGGATGCGATGACTATGCGACGAAACCGATCAACCGGACGAAACTCATTGGGACGATACGACGGCACTCGGCGCCCGCAGAAGCCGCGACACTGTAGCAAGATAGGGCGTCTAGCCCGGATATTGCACGAGACTTTATGGGATTGCGCATAGAGAAGGCCTCTTTGCCTGTATAGTAGTGTTTACCAAGACCCTACTCGACATGGCACGGAGGCCTTTCAATGACAGAGTGTAACCGCAAGGCGCTGACCT
>JAJDDZ010000277.1 GCA_029260025.1 Phycisphaerae bacterium
CCCAAGGTTCATATCAAAGAAGGTCACACCTGCCAGATGGCAGGCAGCTGCAATCTCAAATGATTCAAGTCCTATGAATCCGCATGAATCGGGCCCCACCGGGAATCCAACCTCCCCAGCAGTCGTTGGCACGCTGGCAAAAATATCGAGGCCCGGAAAACGTTCCCACTGCGGAGCTGCAAGACGATTGAGGAATCCCTCAAGTGGCCCAATGACGATATCAAACTCTCCATCGGATCCCGGCTCATCAGGTACGCACACATCCAAACCTGATTCAGCGTCCGTTATAGAACCGAGACGATCGCCGAACACAATCTCCGAATCGAACGGCTCGATGCTCATATCGTTGAAATTCTGTCCAACCTCGAAGAGTTCAAGAAAGGGTGTTCCGGTCGTAGGATCCTTCAAGATGGAGTTCTTACTACTTACGATCACAACGCCGCCCGAATTAAACGCACCGTTCAGAGTAAGTTCCGAAGAAGAGGCATTCCGTGCGTAATCAGGTGAATCATTCCGAGGAAACCCAAACGCGATCTCACCAACAAGGTCGCCGTCAACGTCCGGAACAAGCGCGATTTCCGCAATCCCATCATTACTCTCTTGGTCCCGCGTCGGAATTCCCGCGATGGCAACCCCCGTCAATAGAGGCGTTCCGATCGAGTTAAGAGTGAATTCGCCTGAAACGCGCGAAGCCGTCGATCGACCGTAGACAATATAAGCTTCACCAGCACCATTAGGCTGATTCGTCTCAAAAGGCTTCCCGTATCGCGCCCCGATGATAAAGTCCCCCAAACCATCCCCGTTCAGATCCCCCGTAGATACAAGAGATGAGCCAGCGTTATCTTCTGGGTTAACACCACCAAAGATCGCCCCCGCACACTGCGGCAAAGAAGAATCCTGAGGATCATTCGTGCAGGCATCCGCAAGCGATCCAAGATAGATAATCCCAGGAAGCGTCGAGAATTGAACAAGCTGCGGAGCATCCTCTCGCAAAACCGTCCCATCCGTCAAAGTCATCTGCACCGAAACCCGAAACAATCCAGAATCATCGCTAGAAAACTTCGCCGTACGAACCGAAAGGTCAGTACCATTCAGCGCCTCTTGCTCTTCACCAAACGGCAACTCAGTATCGCCGCTCTTGAAAATCGACTGATAAACGACCTTCACGCTCCCAGCATCGCCGGGCGCATTCGTAGTCCAAGCAATAGTCACATCCGTCCCCGGAGGAACCGGAAGCGACGCGTTCGGACTTGTCACCTCAAGAAATACCCCCCGAACAACTTCAACGGTCCCTTCGCTATAATCAGTCTGAGGATCATTGACACCATCACGAATCGTCGCACCAATGAAATACTCACCCTCTTCAACGTTGACCGGGAAAAGAATTGAAGTCACTGCATCTGAAAGATCCTTCGCGATCGAAACAAACCCGTTATCAACAATCTTGTCCGTATCATAGAAAACTTCGACTGTCCCAGTCGCGCCAGCAACAAAAACGCCCGTGTTCCATTTGATCGTAAAATCCTGATCTTGAAATACACGAACATCGTCCTTACCCGGACTCGTAATCTGAACAAAAGGAAGCTGAGTTTCATCCGGAGAGAGAATCTCAACAAAGGGTGTCGTGGAAGTTCCGCTTGGTATCGTAATAATTCGAGCAACGTCACCAGCGCTAGCCGTCGAGGCGATCGAGCTACCGCTATCAGTCGCCGAAACACCAAGCTCGTAAACCCCAGGAGTAACCGTATCAGTCGACCAGTTGAACACCCCGGCGTTCCCCGACCCAGTCACAAGCTCACTACCAAGAGCACTAGGAAGAACATCCCGAGCGTCACTATCGCGAAGATAAAACAAACGCCATTGAACCTCCCCTTGAGGATCGCCAGCATCGAAAGAAATGGAGACGTCGTCGCCCTGAACAACTTTCAGCTGCGTAATAGTTGGACGAACAAACGATGGGCTTGGCCCGCCCTGAACTTCGATCGCCGAAACGCTCTCTGCCAACTCTTCAACAGTCTCAAAGATAAACGAAATCCGCAATCGGTAGAATCCAACGCCAACAGCCGAAGGATCAAACGTAAAAGCCTGACCACCACCAGCCACCAACCCAGATGCTAACTGCTGAGGATCACCAACGGCCGCAGCCCCCACCCCGTCGTTCTCCACCTCAACGGCAAACGCGCGAACGTCCGTCGCCGTGTCAGGAACCGTGTATTGAATCGAGATCGAAGAGTCCAAGACAGAAAGGGCGAAGTTCGACGGAACGATAATCTGAGCATTGGCAGAACCCGTAGTCCCACCACCATCATCATCCCCGTCGTCCGTCGTCGTAACTCCAGGGCATCCCGCAAGGGACAATGCCAGAAAAGCAAGACCCAAGAATAGCGAGAAACCGAACAATCCACCCGTCAAAGTACCGCGAGCCATCTTCATCGTAGGAAAACTCCGAATGTAACAAGGCGTGAGCGACCGCGTTGCCGGCACTAGTAGCGCCAGATCGGCGACGGCGGTCTCAGGGCCATTTCCTGGATTTCAGCGGGGATCCATACCACACCAACCCCGACGAAGCAGTCGGGAAGTTATACGGGAACCCCAAGAGACCTGTCAACAATCCCTGCAAAATCACACCCTGTGATTCGCGATCAAACCTCGCCGACGACCTGACCAGCAATGAAAACTCCCCAACCACCCATTCGGACGTTTCGAGTTTGGGAGTTTCGACGTTTACCGCCTCTAACCCGCTGATCGCTTAAGAAATTCCCTTAACCGATCACCCGTCAAGTTATTACAACAGGAACAGAGCGCAAGATTCTAACGAACGGAAAACCATGAACCACCAAACACCCAACCCAATAGACTGGAAGCAACGCGGGCAACGCCCACAGTCCCGATGCAGGAGGGGCGCTACCGGCCGTCCCCTTCCCTCAAAACAAGAGAGAAACACGAAAAGAAAAACTGCCAAACAAACCCATTTACACCCCTCACGATCTCCAATCAACGATTAGCCAAAAAACGAACCCATTGGAAAGCCATCTGGCACTCACCAAGACCCATTTCAAGACCCGATACCCCGCCGTTGTCCCAGCCCGCCAACCTCGTACAATCTCGACAGAAGAATCCGCGGCCAACGAATCGACATCACGAAACGCTCCAAGCAACCTGAATGAACACCAGATCCACATCCACCACAAACACGATGCCCTCGATGGCAACGTTCCAAGGATCCCGAGTCCTGGTCGTAGGCCTTGGAAGATTCGGCGGCGGAGTCGCCGTCTCACGCTGGCTAGCAGCCCAGGGCGCTCACCTGACCATCACAGACCTAGCCAACCCCGACACGCTTTCCGAATCTCTTGCCCAAATTGCCACCCTCGACGCAGACCTCCGCCTGGGAACACACGACGGCATCGATCCCAGCAAATTCGACCTCGCCATCATCAACCCAGCCGTCGTAAAACGCCGTTCTGAGCTATTCAGCCGAATAAACAAGGCGAGCACCCCGTGGACCACCGAAATGAACCTTTTCTGCCAGAGGTGCCCCGCCAAGCTCATTGGAGTCACGGGATCCTTCGGAAAAAGCACCACCTGCACAATGCTCACGACAATTCTTGAGGCAGCCGCCACCGCCAAAGTGATCTCCCACCCAAACATCCACCTAGGCGGCAACATCGGGCGATCCCTCCTCGGACACCTCGATAGAATCCTCCCCGAAGACCTCGTCGTCCTTGAAATGTCCAACGCTCAGCTAGAAGACCTACCCAAAATCAACCGCACCCCAGACCTTGCAGTTATAACTAACATGACGCCGCACCACCTGGATCGCTACGACGCCGAAGACGAGTACTTCAACGCCAAACTAAACATCGCAAGAACACAAAAAAAACCAACACCCATCATCGTCGGCCACCTCCACCCCCGCGCAGAAATACTGCTCACAGAACTGATAGCCGACCAACCACAAAGACGCCGCAGAATCGCTCCCCCGAGCGAACCGCTCCAACTCGCCGTCCCCGGCGACCACAATCAAATCCACGCATCAGCCGCCCTGACAATAGGCGCCCAACTCGGCATCAACGAAAATTTCGCAAGAAAGGCGCTACGCGCGTTTCACGGATTGCCCGACCGCCTCGAACACGTCCGCACAATTGAAGGCGCAACCTACATCAACGACTCAAAATCGACAGCCCCCCAGGCAACAATCGTCGCGATCCGAGCGATTCGCCAAACTCCGGAGTACGCAAAGAGCGATCTCGTCGTCATCGTGGGGGGCAAGAAAAAAGACCTCGACTTGGCCGAGTGCGCAAGAACTCTTAGAAATGAGTGTCGCTTGGTCATCTGCACAGGCGAATCAGGAAAAGACTTTGCCGACGCGATTCACGAACTCGCTAATGAAACAGACGACGCGCCAACAGAAGTCGCAAATGCTTCGACAGTGCCAGACGCCGTCACGCTCGCCAAGAAATGCGCAAGAAAAGACGATGTCGTATTGTTCTCGCCGGGCGCACCCAGCTTCGACGCCTATGTTAACTACGTCGCCAGAGGCGAACACTTCCGCAAACTCGTAAATTCAACATGACACAAGGGCATAAAACTAGTCACCCGAAAACATGGCCGCCATCGCGATCGACAAACCCGACCCACCGGGCTTCTTGCGATGTGCGCTGACCAGCGCAGTCTCCAATGTAGTCCGCGAAGGCTCCGCCGTCTCAGTGACAACAGGTGCCACAACCGGCAGCACCGGACTCGTACCACCATGAAACGCATACCCACCACCAAACGCCAACAGCACGCTCGCAGCGTACTTAACAAAGACTCCCGACCGACCAACCCGAGTCGCGATAACCGGCCCAGCCTCTCGAACAATCTCTTCACTAATTCGTATCGATCCGGGCAGCGACCGCATCTGATCAACTGCGCCGACCAGCGACCTATACTCATCGCGGCAAGTCGCACACATCGCAAGATGTCCTTCAAACAAAGGTCGATCCGCTTCCGCCAGCTCGCCGCCCAAAGCATCCGCCATAAACATTTCAAACTTTTCGCAATCCATCATTCACCTCGCCTCTCGATCGTCCCATCGTCGCAGTCGATCACGCACAGCCCGAACCGCACGCAAGTAGTGCGTCTTCGCCGTCGAAAGAGAAACATCATGCTCGGCGGCAATCTGTGCAAACGTCATCTCATCATAAACCTTCGCAATCAACACAACACGCTGCGCATCAGTCAACCGATTCAACGCGAAGGCGACATCCGCCCGCAGAGCGTCATCATCAATCGCACGATCCGCTGCATCAACACCACCATCAACCGCCACCTCTTCCAGAGAACCGCGTTCCTCGTGCCACCCTCGAACAACATCCATCGCACGGTTCACCGTCACCCGTCGCAACCATCCACGCGGAACCGATGGAACCTCCCGCTC
>JAJDDZ010000278.1 GCA_029260025.1 Phycisphaerae bacterium
GCGATCAGGAAAAGCACAGACGATGCACGCAAGCCAATGCTCGTTCTTCGTAAGCTAATCAACGAAGCGAACTTCGTGGATTATAGCGTGACGACAACCTCGACCAAGGGAATGAAGGAGTGGAGTCGGTCGTATGTGCACTTGCAGGAGAACGCCAAGAGGAATCGCCTTGCGAAAGCTGTTTTTGATCGTGAGCCTTTCGGGAAGTTTGATCGATTTTTGCCAGCGAATGCGACCGGATTCAGCATGAGCCCTACGGTCGATGTCGAGCAATTGTACAAGACACTTACGACGATCGCCGGTGAGATCGAGCCTTCAGTCGCAACAAAGGTCGCGCATGTTGAGGCGAAACTGGCGGAGATGGGGTTTGATATTCAAGCGGATCTTTTCGACTGGGTAAGCGGAGAAACGATTAGTATCCAACTGCCGGCAGCGACGAAAACCTCGATGAGTCAGACTGATAAAATTTTCATGATCCGAGTGAAAGACTCTGCGCTTGCCGCGAAAAAGGTCACTCGGGGGATTAACAAAGTCGCGGCGATCGCGCAAGGAGAAGGTCAGATGTTGATGATTACGCCTGCTCCTGTTAAGGCAAAGGGTTTCCGTCAGGTTACGCACCCACTGTTAGCTATGCTCTTTCGTCCGGTGATTGGCGTGCATGAAGATTGGTTGATTCTGGGGACGTCTGCAGAGGGAATTAACGCATGTCTTGCGGTTGCTTCTGGGGACGCTCCTTCGATTTTGACGAACGAGAGATTTCAACGAGAGGGTCTCACCCCCAAGGGCGGTGTTCGTTCGATGTCGTATGAAGACACCTCAAGATGGGGTCATGACCAAGCGCAGCTGGTCACAATGGCGGGTACGTTTGGACCGATCATTCTGGCCGGTCTGCCCGAAGAGAGCGGCGAGGAAAAAGAAGGCAAGAAGATGTTGACGAGGCTCATGGCGCTGGCGGCGCGGATCGGCCCAATTCTGCAACGGATTGATTTCTACAGCAGTGAGGCGTCCGTGTCTGTCTACGATGGGGAGCAGGTGGTTCGATCTGAATCGCTCGTGACGTACAAGAAGCCTATTCGGAGGCCGACACCGCCGGTACCGCCTGAGCCCGCGCTCACCAAAAAAATAACTCGTCCAGCGCAATAGGAATGGGATCATTCCGAGAATGGGGAGTCTACAACCCTGCCGTTTTCTACTCTGATAGATCGTTTCCCGGTGAGCACTTCGTTGGCAATTTGTCCTGCCGTTTTCTCTCGCCAGCCTAGAAGCAGGGTAGGGGTTTCGGCGCCGCCATCGCTGTCGAGGTGGTAAGCGATGAGCTGGTGTATCGTTTTTCGTGTTGCGACTAGGCTATAGGCTATGCGTTTTTCTAGACAATAGCCCTTTAGGACGGCGGTCAGTAGCGGGACTAGGACTTCTTCCTGGGCTAGCTGTTTTTCCCTTGGTTCGACATGAGGCCACTGTTCTGGAGGGAGGGCGAGTGCTTGGGTTACGACCTCGCATGCGGTCCGGATGTTCTTGTCGGAGAGGTTGATCCCCCGCAATTCGCGGACGTCATCAAATTTTTCGATCGCGTGTTTGGCGATTTCAACGAGCAGGTGATCCTTGAGTACGACACGTGGAGGTCTGTCTAGCAGGGAGGCCGCTTCGTCTCGCCAGTGGAGCAGAGCGCGGACGGTGGCTAATTGTCGCCCGTCCATTGATGCAGTTCCCTTTAGGCGGCGAAGTTTCTCTTCCTCGACGTGGCCATAGAGGGTTTCTTTTTCGAAATTGGAAAACTCTGCCGTTGCCCAATCCATTCTACCTCGACGCTCAAGTTCGGCTACGATTTTCTTACGAATTTCAAGCAGATAGCAGACGTCTTCGGCTGCGTATTGTAGCTGCGAAACGGTTAGGGGCCTTCGCCTCCAGTCTGTGAGGGTTTTGGACTTGTGAAGTCGTATGTGAAGATAACGCTGGACGAGCTTTTGGAGACTGAGGGGGAAGTCAATCCCGACAAGGCCTGCGGCGACCTGGACGTCAAAGACCTTAAGGGGGAGTTTTCCGGTGTGCTGGACGCAGAGGGCTAGGTCTTCCTGTCCGGCGTGGACGAGGACTTCTACGTTGGGGTCTGAGACGAGTTCCCAGATTGGGGCTAGGTCCAGCTCTCTGAAGGGGTCGATTAGGGCGACCATACTCTGGGTGGCGATCTGGATCAGGCAGACCTCTGGCTGGTAGCGGTCCTCCATGACGAATTCTGTGTCAAAGGCAAAACACCCCTCCTCGCGGACGGTCGCGACTAGCTCCTCGATCTGCTTTTGGCACTCGAATTGGACGGCCTCCACAGGTGGTGGTTTTTCAGGTTTTGATCTATTCCTGCCGGAATTCGATTTGGGCATGGGACGTATCATAGCCGCACTGACGTTTTCTGCGAGTGGGCGATGAGGTGAGTCGCGATTGATGATCACGGCGTGCTAAGTACAATAGGGGGAGTCGATTCGCCACGTTGTGGGGGATTGTATGAAGCACGGATTGAAGCTGACGGGACCAAGGTAGCGAAGTCTTTATGGACTCGCTCGACGACTCGATAGAGAAAGCGAAACATGGCAGACGCACCGACTGGAAGCGGCGAAAAAATTGTCGATCACAAGCTCATCGAGGAAATGCAGGATTCATACCTGACGTACTCGATGAGCGTCATTATGTCGCGAGCCCTTCCCGATATCCGCGACGGACTCAAACCCTCGCAGCGACGTATTCTTGTCGCGATGAACGATCTTAACCTCGGTCCGCGCGCTCAGACGAAGAAGTGCTCCAAGATTAGCGGTGATACGAGCGGCAACTATCACCCGCATGGTGACGCGGTTATTTATCCAACGCTGGTCCGCATGGCGCAGGATTGGAACATGCGTCAGATGCTTGTTGACGGGCAGGGTAACTTCGGTTCGATCGATGGTGATCCGCCGGCTGCGATGCGTTATACGGAAGCGCGGATGACGCACGCGACAGTCGCGATGCTGGAAGATATTCAGTACGAGACTGTCGATTTCGTACCCAACTATGATAATTCTCGTGAAGAGCCGACCGTTCTCCCTGGGAAGTTCCCGAACCTTCTGGTCAACGGCGGCACTGGGATTGCGGTCGGAATGGCGACGAATCTTCCTCCGCACAATGTGGGCGAGGTTTGTGACGCCCTGCTTCTGTATCTGGATAACCACGAGGTTTCGCTTGCAGAATTGCTTGAAGTAATACCGGGGCCTGACTTTCCAACTGGCGGGCAAATCTGCGGTCGTCGCGGAATTGTTGATGCGTTTAGCACTGG
>JAJDDZ010000279.1 GCA_029260025.1 Phycisphaerae bacterium
CTCTCGGCCTACTTGGCCGTGTATTTCCCCTTGATGGCGTGTCCGATTCGCCACGCGGTGCGAAGGCGAGGGTTGCCCCTTGCGGTGGCGGTTGCTTTTGTTTGGACCGGGGCTGAGATGGTTCGTGCGATCGTGATCTCGGGATTTCCGTGGTTTTACCTCGCGCATAGCGTCTACGATATTCTTCCACTAATTCAAACGGCTGATCTTGTGGGGGCGTATGGTGTTTCGTTTATGATTGCCGCGATCAACGGCGCGATAGCGGACTTAATCTTTGCCAAATTAAAGCCCAGCCGCGATCCGAGGTCTAGCGTTCCGTCGCTGCCGTACACTCGGCGTGCTCGCTGGGGAGTTGGTTTTGCGCTTTCGGTTCTCGGCGGGACGCTCATCTACGGTCAGATGCAACTTGGCGGTGAGACTTCCAAACCTGGTCCGAAGGTGGCCGTCTTGCAGGGCGATTTCTTGATGACCGTCACGGACGAGGAGACAACGGACCAAGAGAAACGCCGCATCTATTTTGCCATGCTCGACGAGGCTGCGAAACACAAACCCGACTTGGTCGTCTTGCCCGAAACACCTTGGATCATGTATCTCAACGAAGAAACGCGGGGGTTTCATCCGGTTTGGCGGGATAGCTTCAACCGATTCTCTCGCTTCGCGAAGACGAACGGCGCGTATGTGCTGACGGGGGCGGCGTCTTCATTTTCCGACGAGTACGACCTGCTCGCAAAGGAAAGGCGGTACAACTCGGCCTTTCTTTTTTCTCCCGAAGGCGGGGAGCCAACCCGATACGACAAAGTTCATACCGTGTATTTTGGCGAGACCGTTCCGTTTCGATTTGGGCGGTTGCGGTTCTTGTATTTCTGGTTGAACCGTCTGATGCCCTTCAGTGGTCCCAACGGCGACTACGAGTACTCAATTTTTCCCGGCGAGACCTTTCACACGTTTGCCATGAAAACTGGCGGTGAGGCGGGCCGAACGTATCAATTCGGATCGCCCATTTGTTATGAAGATGTCATGCCGTACGTCGCACGCGAATTTGTCGGGGCAGGGAGTATCACGAAGAAGGCTGACTTCTTGATCAACATCAGCAACGACGGATGGTTTGGGCGAGGACTGCAACAGCCACAGCACCTTGCGATTTGTGCGTTTCGGGCGGTTGAGAATCGGGTCGGGATTGCTCGGTCGGTGAATACGGGAGTGAGCGCAATAATCGATCCTGATGGGCGAATCCACGACAGAGTCACAGCCGACGCAACGAACGGGTGGCCTAGCGCCTGCGGGGTGGGTGTGGGCGAGTTGCGGACGGATAGTCGATTTACGCTTTATACGCGACATGGCGACTGGTTTGGGTGGACTTGTGCGCTGCTGTGGGTTGTACTTTACTTGGACTATTGGACAATCCGTGCGTTGGGTCGGGCGGAGGAGTAGGCTGTTCTATGAACTGGAAACATCGCATCTTTTTTGTCTTGTTGGCCCCTGCTGCTTGTGCTTCTGGTTGCGCGAGCATGGAACCTCGCGGGGTGACGGCAGCCGACTTCGCGGAGTATCGCCAGCTTGCGACGGACACGATCCGCGCCGGTTTGACGTATCGTGATAACCCAGCGGTCCGAGTGGGAGCGATCGAGGCGATGGAATCGATCCCGGATGATACGAAACTTCCGTGGTTGCGGTCTTCACTTCTGGATAAACACCCGGCCGTTCGTTTCGCCGCCAGCGTTGCGCTTGGGAAAACTCGCGATGCTGTTTCTGCCAAGGCGATCGGGCGACTTTCAGACGACCGGGACGCGAACGTGCGAGTGGGTTCGTATTTTGCGCGACACCGGTTGGGCGATCCGTCGATGACGGGGAAACTGGCGACGTACTTGCTCGAATCGAAAGACGTGGGCGTTCGACGCAACGCGGCGATGGTACTTGGAATGCTCGAAGAACCGGGGAGCGTCGCGATACTCGCCCGGGCTGTGATGGAGGAGGATTCGGGCGTGCGTTTGCATGCGCTGGAAGCGATGGCTCGTCTTGGCAACGCCGAAGCAGGACAAGAGCTGACGTTTCAAGCAAACTCTGGGGTCGGTGCTGACGAAACTTTCGCCATACAAGCATTGGCGGCGACGCGCGACCGAAAATACATTGATACGTACCGATACAAGCTGATCAACGGTGCACATCTTGAGACGCAGCTCGCGGCTGCTCGCGGTCTTGGGCTTCTTGGGATTGATGACGGGTACGAAATCGCAATGAAGGCGATCGGTTCAAACTCCCGGCGGATTCGCGATCGGGATGATCCGGAGGCGAGTCAGATTCTTCGTGCGAGGCAGCTGGGCGCCTCGGCGGTTGGCGCTATCGGGCGAACGGAATCACTCGGGAAGCTTGCGGCAATTTTACATCAATCGACCGATCCCCGCGTGCAAGTCTCAATCGCTCGGGCGATACTCGACATTTTGCAGAAGCGCCGGATGCAGGCTCTGCCCTTTGCGACCGGCACGAACATAAAGCGACGATCATGATGATTTGGTTTCTGTATGGACTTATTCTTGCCGTCGCATTGACCCTTCAGTCCGTGGTGGCGCCGTTTGTTCAGATTTACAGCGCAAGGCCTGACTTTTTGCTGGTTGGAGTGGTTTTTCTTGCCCTTCATGGACCCGTGCGTGAGACGATTCTGGCTGCTTGGATTGTGGGATTGGGGGCGGACCTCTTGACAATCGAACAGTTTGGGTTCCTTGGTTTTTCTTATGCACTCGTTGCATTCCTTGTGCTTGAAGTTCGCGAATACCTCTTTCGCTCAAGGGCGACGACCCAGTTCGGAGTGACAGCTGTCGTTGCGATTTTCATTCAATCATGTTGGGCCACGTACGCTTTTGTTCGATACGGAACGCATGACGGACTTGCTATGACGATAGCGACGGTAGCGATACCGGCGAGTCTCTATACCGCAACCTGGGCGGTCTTGATGCATCGGGCGATGATGGCAATCGGTCGTCCGTTGGGTCTTGGTCGGTCACGATCTTTGTCGGCACGATCGGGAGGGTCGGGGCGGGCGGGATTAGTTAGACGCGGTTATGTTTGATCATCGTCTTCGCATCCTGCTGTACGTCTTTGGCGGGGCGATTGTTGTCCTTGCTGGGCGACTGGTTCAAATCCAGATCGTCGAGGCGTCTTACTACACTGAGCGAGCGCAACGGGCGATTGTTCTAGCGCCGACATCCTTGCCGTTTGTCCGTGGATCAATTCTTGACCGGATGGGCGAGGAGCTTGTTTCCGATCACGCCTGTTGGAATTTGACGCTTGATTTTCAAACGGTCGCCGCGGACGCCGGCGGCAAGGTCGAGCTTGTCACTAGCGAGATCAAGCGGTGGCGGCGGGTTCGGGGATACGCTCGCGACATGCCCCCGGACGTGTTTCTGGATGAGCTCGACCGGATGTGGGCTGAGTTGGCGGCGTTTGCGTCGGTGCATCGTGTGATTCATCCCGATGAGCTTCGTCGACGAGCCGTTGAGATCTTCGGGCAGGTGATGCGCGTTCGCAAGGTAGTCGCACACAGGCGAGGGTTCGACGCACCCGTCGCGGAAGAAACGCAAGCCCACACAATTCTCGCAGCCCTGACGGGCGAGCAGCAGATTCGTGCGCGCGAGCTTGCGGATCGATTTCCTTGGCTCCATGTTGAACCTGCGTCGGTGCGGCGGATTGCTCCAAACAACGAAGCCTTCGCGCATGTTCTTGGGCGACTGGGACGAGTTGATGCGGATACTGTAGAAAGCGACCCTGAGGCTGAGAATCCTTTTGCCAGATACATCGCTGGTGAGAAGGTCGGGATCACGGGCGCGGAATATCTAGCAGAACGCCGTGTTCGTGGTAGACGGGGCCGATTTACGCGAGGTCGCGACGGCGAGATCATCGAAGAGATCGAATCCCAGAACGGTGCGCCCGCACAACTGACAATTCACGGGGAGTTGCAACGACACCTTTATCAGGTCCTTGGGGACGCGGTACAAGCTTACCCGCATGCTTCAGGGGGTGCGATTGTAGTATTGGACGTCCCGTCGCGAGAGGTCTTGGCGCTGGTCTCTTATCCGGCGTACGACCCGAGTCGGTTTGGCGAGGACTATGTGAAGCTTCGCGATGATACCGATCGCCTTCCCCTTCGGTTTCGCGCAGTCTCATCCCGCTACGCCCCTGGGTCTACAGTCAAACCACTGACCTGCCTGTCGGGACTCATCAATGGTACGATCACTCTCGACTCGCGGGATGAATGTACCGGATATATGTTTGAGGATGTTCGTGATAAGTGGCGATGCTGGCAACTACAAGGGACGAATCAACGGAAAGCACATGGAAGTATTGACGTCGTGGCAGCGCTCACGGGTAGTTGCAATGTGTTTATGTATCGCTTAGGTCAACAACTTGGGGTTGATCAACTATGTGCGACATTCGACATGGTGGGGATTGGCCGACCCACCGGGATCGGACTGCGCGAGGAAAACAACGGGATCAATCCGACGGCGAGTTGGCTCATGACCAATCGCAACAAGTCCGTGACGCCGGGAAGTGCTCGTCACTTTGCAATCGGTCAGGGCGAGGTTTCTCTGACGCCGGTACAGGTCGCGAACATTTTTGCAACTTACGCCAGCGGACGATGGCGACCTCTCACCCTTGTTGCCGGCGGCGAAAAGACACCGGAGTGGACGCTCCCGGGTCGTGGTGAGCAATGGACCGCGATTCGCAAGGGGATTTACGGCGTTACGAACGACCCGACCGGTACCGCATATCGCTTTGCGAATTACCAACGCGACGGTTATGTACTTTGCGGGAAGACGGGTAGCGCGACAGCGAAACCTTGGCCGACCGCGTATCGGATTCCCTACGCGGATGCAGAAGGGAAGGAAGATATTGCGATTGTACGGGCTGGCGCCAAAGGACCAGCCATCGAGCAATTCTCCCGCAAGTATCCGGGGGCAACGTTTGAGTTTCATGATATTCAGGTCGCCCAGCGCTGGCCTATCGGTCCGCCGGAACACGGTGACGACCACAGTCATGCGTGGATGGGTGGATATCTGCAGCGCGTCCATACGGACGGATCACCGGACTTCTCGATCGAACCAACAATCGCCTTTTCGATCCTGGTCGAGTTCGGCGGAAGCGGCGGTCAAACCAGCGGCCCCTTAGCAAAAAAAGTCTCGGATGTCTTGCTCGATACATTTGGACCCAGTTTGCTCGCCAAACCAGTCACGGAGAGAGCGACCTCGACCAAGGCGGAGGTCGCTCGCAGATGAAACCGGGTTCGCTGAGTCTCACGCCAGCCGGTTGGACGATCGCTACGTCTGTGGGAATTCTCACGCTTGTGGGAATCGGGTCGATCTATGTAACCGACACACACTACGTCGCAGGTCACGATGGTCCGGCGAACGCCATTCGGCAGCTTGCCAGGGTGGTCGTTAGTTTGATTCTGGGTGCTTGCGTGGTGCGTGTGGGTTACCAAAACGTGGGGCGTTTCGCCTACATCCTTTTCGTCATAGCCGTCATTGCGCTCGTGCCGCTACTATTCGCGAAGCTATTTCATACGAGTTTTGGCGGACTGACCACGCCTCGCAACGGCGCTTACCGGTGGATCAAACTACCGGGTTTCCTATTTCAGCCATCGGAATTCCTCAAGGTCGCGTTCGTTATTGCGCTCGCTTGGTACCTTCGCTTTCGCAAAAACTATGTCCGGTTTTCCGGTCTTGCCATACCGTTTGCGGTTTCGGTTGTCCCTCTGATCTTGATACTATTGGAGCCAGACCTTGGGACTGCGCTTCTTCTCTTGCCCCTGCTCTTTGTGATGCTGTTCGCAGCCGGTGCCCGCGTCTGGCATCTGGGGTTGATCGCGATTGTCGGGATAGGGGCTGCCCCTCTGGGTTGGGAGCATGCCCAAGACTATCAGCGACTTCGGGTTACGTCGGTCCTGTTGCAATCGGATAGCTTGCGGAAAGCGGTCGCGGCGGATCCCGAAGGGCATGCGTCCATCGCCACCAAGCGCCAGGCGCTCGAATGGGCGGGTAGCTCGGGGTATCAACTTGTTCATTCAAAAAACGCGATCGGTAGCGGCGGGGTTTTCGGGAACGGTTGGGGACACGGAATCTATGCAGCAAACAACCTGCTCCCAGACCGCCACAACGACTTCGTCTTCGCGATGATTGGTCATCAGTGGGGGTTGATCGGATGCTTGATCGTGCTGGCGTGTTACGTGGCGATCGCGCTAGCGGGAGTTAGAATTGCTTCTGGAACCCTCGAGCCTTTCGCTCGCCTGGTCGCCGTTGGCGTTGTAACACTTGTCTGTACGCAGGTGGTGATCAACGTGGGGATGTCGGTGGGATTATTGCCAATTACGGGGATGACGCTTCCGTTTGTTTCTTACGGGGGGAGCAGTCTGCTGTGCAACTTCCTTGCTGTTGCATTGTTGATAAGCGTCTCGCAGCATCGACCGTTCTTGTTGACGCGATCGCCGTTTGTTTTTCAACGTGAGCACACAGAATCCCTTCCTGGCAGTCATGAGGGTGCGTCGTAAGTCATGTTGAAATCCCGACGACCCATGGTATCGCGCTGCCTGAGCGTTTACGGGACTGTCAGGTGTGCGGCGTTCTGCGATGGCGCTTATGATCACGATCGAGGGGATCCCAAAAAGAGCGCCGAGCGAGGCTTGATGCGCTCGATTCTTGAGAGGAAGGTTTGTGGAAATCCCAAGCAAGACAGTCTCATCAGGCTTCGCGCATCGGGAAAGAAAGCACGAGCGTATGAAACACGCAACTTCTCGCCCGTGGGAAGGGTGGTTACCGGACGGTATTGTTCAGCCCGACACCCTTCCTGTATCATCGTACCCTCGCCAGTGCTTGGATACGCCCAGAGATTAGGAAAGAAAAAGGAGAATCCACCATGATGTCATTCCCGAGACCTGTAGCCGGAGCCCTTGTCGGTCTACTGGCGGCTACACAGGCGTCTTCTGCTGATTGGCCTAACTTTCGCGGCGCCAACCACGACGGGGTCAGTACCGAGACAAATCTGAAGACACAATGGCAGACCTCCCTGACGCCGATTTGGGAGCGCGAGGTCGGGTCGGCGTTTAGCTCCTTTTCAGTTGTTGGTGACCACCTGTTTACTTGCGGGCTCAAGGACGGGAAGCACGTCCTATATTGCCTTGATGCGAACAAGGGGACCGTCGCCTGGGAAAACGCCTTCGAGGACGAATATCGAAACGAGTTCGGAGACGGCGTCCGCGCTACCCCGACCATAAATGACGGACGCGTCTACATCCTTGGTGCGAACGGAAAGCTCCTATGTGCGGATGCCAAGACGGGTCGCGATCTATGGACCAAGCAGTTCGACGCGAAACCGACCTGGGCGTATAGCGGTTCGATTCTGATCGAGGGCGACCTTGCGATCGCCTCAGCCGGGGGCAGCGGCGGATCGCTCGTCGCCTACAAGAAAGACACCGGCGTCGAAGTATGGAAAACCGGCGGCGATCCGGTGGGATATGCAACGCCCTACCCGTTCACGCTCGACGAGAAACGATACATCGTCGGATTCCTAGGTGACGCCGCCTTGATTGTCGAGGCGAAGACCGGGCGAGAAGTCTGGCGGACGGGATGGAAAACCGATTGGGAAGTCAACGCCTCGAGCCCTATTTTCAATGATGGGTACCTGTTTTTGAGTTCGGGGTATCGTACCGGGGCCGGCGTCATGCGACTGACGCCAAGCGGCGACAAACTGACCGCGGAACCCGTCTGGTCGAGCAAGGTCCTGCTCAACAAGTTTCAATCGTGCATCCTCCACGAAGGAAATCTCTATACCAGTGACCAAAAATCGATGAAGTGCGTCGATTTCATGACGGGGGCGAAACGCTGGGACGTACCTCGAATCAAACACGGCACGTTTGTTCTTGCTGACAAACATCTGTACCTCTTGACTGAAGGAGGGAAGCTTCAGATTGCGCCGATCAGCGACAAGGGGTTCACGCCGACGGCGAAAGTGGACATTCTCAACGGAAAATGCTGGTCGGTACCGGTCATTAACAACGGAAGACTCTATGCCAGGGACCTAAACCGCATCGTGGCGTTTGACATCCACAAATAATCGATCCGTGGCAGCCCTAGCAGGGCGCGATCGTCTTCAACAAGTGATGAACCAGCTCGACGTCGTCGGGATGACCAATCCGTTCGGCGACCTCTTCGGGCGTCGGCTCGTCGTCCAAACCGTCCGCCAGCGCCGCACGCATCTTCTTCTTGATTTGAAGTATTGCGGTCGCCGCCTTTTTGCCCGCCTCGACGCCTGGCTGATCGTAGGCGTTGACGTCGATCAACTCCGAATACAAACCCACCGCCCTTTCGAATAACGCGATCAAACTCCCTAGCGATTTTGCGTCTACGTCGTCAAGTGTAATCGTGATCGAATCGCGTCCGCTCTCATGAAGCGCGTCGCGGGTCCCGTAGAGAAATCCGTGCAGATAGTCGCCGGTCGTGAGGAACTTTTCAACCTCAATCGCGTCGCTCTGTCGATCCTGCAACACGTCGATGAACGTAACGAAGAAGTTGTCGCGCCCGTCGCGTAGTTGCTGAACGAATGCGTGTTGATCTGTGCTTCCCTTGTTCCCGTAGACGGTGAGCCCCTGGTGAACGGTTATTCCCGACCGATTCTCTTTCTTGCCGACCGATTCCATCACGAGTTGTTGCAGATACTTCGAAAACAGACACAACCGGTCCTTGTAAGGAAGAATCACCATGTCTTTCGATCCCCGTCCCTCGCCCGCGTAAAACCACATCAACGCCAGTAGCGCAGCAGGGTTCTTTTTCGCGTCGTGCTCGCGGGTTAGCGCATCGCACTCGCGAGCCCCGGCGAGAAACGAATCAATATCCACCCCCTGAAGCGCCGCTGGCAAAAGGCCCACAGCCGACGTAACCGAAGTCCGACCACCAACCCAATCCCACATCGGAAACGTCGCCAGCCAGTGTTCGCTCGATGCCTGCTTGTGCAAGCTGCTATCGCTTGCGGTAATCGCGACGGCGTGCTTAGCAAAGTCGAGTCCCGCCTGCTTGTAGGCGGCTGCGACTTCGAGCATCGCGTTTCTGGTTTCTTTTGTTCCGCCCGATTTCGACACGACAAGGGTCAGGGTTTCCGCGATCGATTCATCAAGTTCACCAAGAATTCGATCGATTCCGTCCGGATCTGTATTGTCGATGAAGCGAAGTATCATGTGGTCATCAACTAAACCAAGCGCGTCGGCGATTAGCTGCGGACCGAGCGCCGACCCACCGACTCCAACAACGAGCACGACATAAAACCCGTCACCGCGTTGCGGCTTGATCATACCCTGGTGAACATTGGCAGCGAAGGTCTTGACCGCAGCAATCGCATCCTTGATTTCCGACCGAACGTCGTCGCTGGGACATAACGCCTGATCGCGCAACCAGTAGTGACCCACCATTCGGTCTTCCGCCGCGTTCGCCTTGGCTCCCCCCTCGATGGCGTCCATCGCCAGAAACGCCTTTTTGATAGGGCCGGACATGTCCGCCAAAAAAGACTCGCCGAAACTCATGCGACTAATGTCGAGCGACAGGCCAATCGTTTCGCAATCGCAAACGTAGTCCTTGTATCGTTGCCATAGTTCGAGCTTGTTCATTTGGGGTACTCCGCAGCTTCTTCGCTGCTGGGATTGTTGCCGGCGCGCGGGACGGGCGTCACCAAACGCTCAAGTCGTTCGTTTCGCTCCTCTTCGGGCGCCAGGGCCAAAATCGCGTCGTAGATTCTTCGCGTCGCTTTCCGCGTTGTGTCTCGATTCTGTTCTGCCGCAGCGAGGTCGCTCAGGTCAACCGGTTGTCCAAACGTCGCACGGGCATGCTGACGGGCAAACAATCCGTGGAGCATGTCGTCGTGATGTTTCACACCGGTAAGGTAGACGGGGATGACTTTCGCACCAGTCTTCAGCGCGAGCATCGCAACCCCGTCTTTGAGTCGAATCGGATCCGTGGGTGCGACGATCCCGCCTTCAATAAAAATCCCCATCGCACGACCGGCGTTAAGATTCCGAATCGCCTCCTTCGTGGAACTTGTATCGCGGGTTCCGCGGCGTACGGGAATGCAGTCAACTTGTTTGATGACCCAGTGAACGATCGGCAACTTCGCATACTCCGCCGCGATCATAAAAGAGATCGGGCGATACTTGGCGGCGGCGCAAAGCAGAAGAGGGTCAGCCGAACAGACGTGATTGCACGTCACGATCGCCGCCCCGGTTTGTGGCATCGTGCAGGGCCCGATCCGCTGGAAGCGATACCAGAACCGCGTGAGGAATTCGTTGCCATTTTGAAGAAATAGCATGAGTGGTCCATAAACCGCCCTCCGGAGGCGAACCACAAGCGTCATGATACCAGCCCCGAACATAATCACCGCGACGGCGATGAGAATCCACCCAACCCATCGATCGATGCGTTCCCACTTCGGAACGCCGAGAAATCCCGTCGCCGCGAGGAGCGCTCCGCTGGTGCACACATCGCTCACACCGAAGACCCGCCCCCGATATCGATCTGCCACCGTTTTTTGAATCAGCGAGGAGACGCTCGCCATGACGGTCACGCCAAACGTCCCCGACAGGAAAATCCCTGTCCCCCCGATGATTGCCGCGGTGGTTGTATCACTGATGAACACCGAACCCGCGAGCGCACCAAGTCCCACAGCAACGCCGTAACATCCCCACGTGATCGCAAGCTCCGGTCGAAGCGCGTCACCGAGAAAAACAAGTCCAAGTGACCCGGTCACAAACCCCGCCCCGATAATCGCTTTGTAGAAACCGATGGATTGAAGATCGCCGCCGTAGCAATCGCGCACGACCGCAGGCAAGACGCTCAGGACAAACGAACCGCAAAACCAAACCAGCGCCGCAACCGCAATCAGCTCGCGAACATGCCGATGTGCAAAGGCGTAGGAGAACCCCTGCTTCAACCGCCCGAAACGTTGCGAAAAAGTTGACGAGGTCGCTTGGGTTGCAGTTCGCGCTGGCGGTCTGATCGCCAAGAGAAATAGACCGCTGAGAAAAAACGTCCCGGCGTCGGCAAAAAATGCGACGCGCGGTTCATAGTATTTCGCCAGATACCCGCCAATCAGAGCAGCCGCCATCGTCGCGATAATCCCCAACCCGCTGATCATCGCATTCGCACGCACGAGTTGATCGTCACGAACAAGAGTCGGAAGAAGGGCGGCCCGCGCGGGGGAAAACACGCTAGCGAACATTCCCAGAAGAAGAAGCGGCGCGAACGCCCCCCACCGCCCCCATCCCGCTGTCCAGGCAAGAAGACCGGCGAAGGCGAGCATCACGACCACGCGCACCCCGTCCGCAAAGACCATCAGCCCTCTTCGAGGAAGTCGATCGGCGAGAGCCCCTGAGATCGGCGCAAAGAGGAACATGGGCAAGAAAAACATCATCGTCATACGGGCAGCTAGAGGCGTAATATCGACATCTGCATCCAGCGCTCGCTGAGTCTTCAACAGAGCAAGCTCCGCCAAGTGATCCCCCAACACGCTAACCCCGTAGGCGCACCACAAGAGCACAAAGTTCGCGTTTCTCAGCAGCGAGAGTTTTCCCGTTCCGGTCGATAAACGCATTGTGACGTTGTTACGCTCTTGTGGCCTAATCTTTCCGGTCCTAATCGGCGAGGATTCCATTTCTCGCCGCCGCTGGTGCATCGTACAGCCTCTGTTGAGCGAGGGCTATTACCGAGTTTCTTGCCCTCCGGGGGTCGGATCGGTATCTTACGTCCTTTCTACTCGGCACGGAGATCGACCACGACCCCAACGACTCCGACGACCCCGGCAACCGAGAAGATTGAATTGACGGAAAACCATACTCGACGAAAGGATTGGATATGACTCGTTTTGGACTAGGACTTGTTTTCGGCTCGGCGATTGTTTTCACAGGCGTGGCGATGGGCCAGGAGAAAAAAAACAAGCTTCCCCCAACAGACCCCATGCACCCCTATGTGAAAATGGAAACCTCCCTGGGCGACATCGTCATGAAGCTCGATGCGGTGAAAGCTCCCATCACGACACTGAACTTTCTTCGCTACGCTGACGACAAGTATTACGACGGAACGATCTTCCATCGCGTGATTGCCAATTTCATGATTCAGGGCGGGGGATACGCCACGAGTATGGACCAGAAGACAGCCGGTCTGCACGAGCCGATCCGTAACGAGTGGAAGAATGGTCTCTCCAACGCGCGCGGAACTGTGTCGATGGCTCGACTGGGTGGAAAACATGACTCCGCAACGTCACAGTTTTTCATCAACGTCGTTGACAATGTTGCGCTCGACAGTCCCCGGGATGGGGCAGGGTATGCTGTCTTCGCCACCGTCGTCAAAGGGATGGACACCGCAGTCGAAGCGATTCGAACAACAGAGCTGACCACGCATCCTAAAATCCAAGCACGTGGGGCGGTCCCCGTGACAACAGTCGAAATCAAGACGGTGCGTTTGATTAGCGAATTCGACAAGGAAAAAGCGCAAGCGCTGGCGGCGAAGGCGGAAAAAGTTTTCGGCGGGGCTGAAGCAGAGAACAAATCAAAGAAAGTGACGGCGATGCAGGACGTGATTAAAAAGTTCGAAGCAGAAACGGGAAAGACCGCGGTCACATCGAACACCGGTCTGACCTACATCGATATGGTCGTCGGAGACGGCGAACAGCCAAAAGCAACCGACAAAGTGGAAGTTCACTACACGGGCTGGTTGACCGACGGTACGAAATTCGACAGTTCGGTCGATCGCGGTTCACCGTTTTCGTTCAACCTGCGCGGCGGAGTGATTAAGGGTTGGCTTGAGGGCGTAGCGACGATGAAAGTTGGCGGAGAGCGAAAGCTGATCATCCCAAGCGACCTTGGGTATGGTATGCGTGGCTCGCCGCCGGTGATTCCCGCAAACGCGACGCTTGTCTTTGATGTCAAGCTATTGGCGATCAAGTAATCGAGTTGCCAGGTATTCTCGCCAAAAAACGCACGAAAAACGCCAGAGGAAACTTCATGAAAAAATGTACTATGCTGCTTGCGGGGATCGTAGCCCTGGGATCGAGTGGCACGACAAGAACCGCGCGCTCAGCCGATACAGCAACAACGACCAAGCCCAAGGTCCGCGTTGAGACTTCGTTGGGCGCGTTCACGATCGAACTTGATGCCCAGGTCGCTCCCGTCACGGTGATGAACTTCCTGGCGTATGTTAAGGATGGGTTCTATGTGGACACGCTGTTTCATCGTGTAACAGAAAATGTAATCCAGGGTGGCGGTTACACCGGCGGCTTCGAGACCAAGGATGCGGGGTCGCGAGATCCCATCGCCCACGAATCCCGGCGAGGACTTTATAATCTCAAGTACACGGTTGCACTGTTTCGTGATCCGCTGAAACCAAAGTCCGGACGGACCCAGTTTTTCATCAACTTGAAAGACAACTCCACGCTCGACAAGCTACGCGATGGTACCGGGTATACCGTATTCGGAAAAGTAATCGAGGGAACAGGTACGATCGACAAGATCGCAAAGTCAAAGGTTACGACGCATCCCAACTACGCCGCCGGTCGAAGTAAGGTTGTCCCAATGACGCCCGTGGTCATCAAGAATATCACACAACTCGACCCCATTGATTCCGAAAAAGTCGAAACGATAATCGCGGACTTTCGCCTGCGCGCCGACGATCCACTCGGTTTTCTCCTCAAGCAGTATCAAGAAAAGACAAAGGCAACGCCGGTAACAACCGAAACCGGGCTTACATTTCTGTCATTAAAGGAAGGGTCCGGCGCATTTCCAACAGCCGCCGATACCGTCGAGATTCATTTTGAGGGAATGCTCGTCGATGGAAACGTATTCGACAGCTCTCTGAAGCGGTGGAATGGTCCTGGCAAGCTAGCGCTAGCGACGCTCCTCCCCGGTATGCGAGAGGGCATTGCCCTCATGCAGGAAGGTGGGGAAGCGCTTTTCATACTTCCACCTTCGCTCGCCTTCGGCGACGCCGGAATGCCCAACAAAGTCCCGGCGGGCGCGACCGTGTTGTTCAAGGTTGAACTGCTTGGGGCGAGCATTACAGAAGAGAAATAGACACCAAAACCGCCCTGCATGTAAGAAGGTGTGTTCGCAACACGGCCTACAGCGCCATTGAGCAACATTGGTTCTATTGAGACAGAATCGTTACCATGATTCAAGACCCCAGCGGAATTCAAAGAGTAGAATGTAAACAAGACGTGGAACTGGGTGGTTTGAGTCGACGAGTTCGACTCGTAAAGAGCTTCACTTTTGAGGCTGCTCACCGACTGCCCAATGCTCCGGACGGGCACCGATGTGCTCGACTTCATGGTCATAGCTTCTGCGTCGAGGTGATTTGCGAAGGGGACGCCGACCCGGAGACGGGCTGGCTGATAGACTTCGGCGAGGTCAAGAGGTTGTTTCAGCCGACCTTAGAGCGGCTCGACCATCACTACCTCAACGAAATCGAGGGACTAGAAAACCCCACCGCTGAAAACCTCGCCCGGTGGATCTGGGGACAGCTCAAGGCGGTTCTTCCGCAGCTGTCGCAGATTACCATCGCCGAAACATGTACCTCGCGCTGCGAGTATCGCGGCTAGCGTTCGCAGCGGGTGGCGTCGGATGTCTTGACTTGTGATATGCCGAGGAATGGATCCTCGCGAAAGAAAACGATTCTCTCACACCCCTACCAAAGGAGCCTTTTTGATGAGCAAGAAAATGTTGAGCATGATGGCCGCCTGCGCATTGGCAGCTGTTGTAACGACCGCATACGCAAGTCCGAGCGGTAAAGGCGGATGCAAGTGCGGTGCTAAGGCAAAGACCGTCGCAAACAATGCAAAAAGCCCACACGCGAAATCAGCAACCGGAGACTGCCCTTGCGGTAAGCCAGGAAAGTGCGACTGCGGAGCGCATGGCAAGACTGTCGCTGACAAGGCGACCGCTCCTTGTTCAAAATCTGCCGGCGCCCCTTGCCACAAGAGCGCTGCTAAGGCAAGAACCGTAGCTGACAAAGCAAAAAGCCCACACGCGATGTCAGCAACCGGAGACTGCCCTTGCGGAAAGCCAGGAAAGTGCGACTGCGGAGCACATGGCAAGACTGTCGCTGACAAGGCGACC
>JAJDDZ010000280.1 GCA_029260025.1 Phycisphaerae bacterium
ACCCGTGACTTGCGTTGGCAAGCACCCCGGCGACGCTCGGATAGAAGATTGGGATCACAACGGCCACCCAAAGAACGCAAAAGAAACACTTGACCCGCAACGGGCTTTCATAGAAGGGTGGGTAACCGGCAAACAGACCTAGCAAATAGACGCACACTCCGACCCCCACCCACTTCGCAAACCGGCGTATTCGGCGAGACGATGCCATTAGCAGTTCTGCGTTCCCCGGCAGCGAGTGAGCGCTTCGTTCCGCGCTTTGACAAATGCTGCCTGATCACGGGCGTGGAGAGGATGTGCCGTAACGACCCTTCACGCTTATCGACTACGACGTGCTCGACAAAGTTCGCCCAGTCGAGCTTCATAGCTGGCGTGTGCCCGGGATGGAAGTCGCCTTTGAGTTGCCCTTGAACCTCCGAATCAGATACCTCGGCCTGTTCAAAGTTCTTGAAGGGAATCCCCATTTCTCCGAATAAGGTATCGAACTCTAGATGGTCGTCGTAGATTCGGTACTCCTGCCACAAGCTCTAAACGGTACTCTTCGACGAATAGATCGGCGGAGTGTTCATCTCGTTGTTCTTCTAATACAGTCCCCACCAGACATGACGCCTCAAGTCGTCCGTCCGATACCTTAATAATACCGTCTCCGTTTTCCTAGCTGGCATGCGAATTGAAGCCTGGCGTAAGGCCGTTCCCCATCCTCCAACTCAATCCAAACCACCTAGGTCAACTCACCAACAGCTTCATCTACATCCGCACGCCGCACAACAAACCGCCTGCTTGTTTTCTCGTTCACTTCTTCGACAACATGATTCCCTAGGCCGTCGCCCGTGAGTGAAACAGTAGATCCGGCGTCGCCTATGTTCCGAAGGTACTTTGGTGACAGGGGTCATGGGCACACGTAATCCATTCAGTGAAGTTCTATCATTCACTTGGCCTCATTTTCATTGCGAGTCATGGCGAAGTATATTACGTAGAGCCACGAGAATATGCCTGCGAGAATGGCGTACAGGATCGAGCGATTCCGCTGCCAAGAACAAACTACAGCGATCGCTGCACCTAGTGTAATACCTGTTTGTGTCGCACTATCGTAGAGTTGAGCAATCATAACCATTTCTTTCATGAAAAAGGATTAGTTCACCGCTAACCTCCGGAACCTCTCCAACACCAATCTCGCCCGATATTCAATCGCGACGAGTTTCATTTTGTGGTCGCTATCTGCAACTGACAAAGGCAACTTGTAGATATCGCTCATGCACGTCGCGACAGCCTCTTCCAGCCTCCCATGATGAAGTTGCACGCTCGCGGGGTCGCGTTCGAGTTCGAGTTCGAAGAGTGGCTCGTCGAGTTCATCACATTCCATTCTGGCACACCCGCCGCCGTCAAAGCTGCTTCCGTTCAAACCTCACAGTCCACCTTCGCTTTATCGTCGAAGGTCGAATGATACAACGCTCGGATTTCAGCTCGCAATCACGTCGCCCCTGTGAACGTCGAAAAAAAAGCCGTCGAATTCGGTTTCATTCAGCCCGCAGGTTTCGTAGATCGCATACGCTTTCTCCACTGACGACTTCGGCGCGAACCCCGCGTTGGCGAAGGCCAGACGGACGAAGACCAGCAAGACTACGATGATGACGCGGATGGGTTTATGGATGAGTCTTCTTTGCACACATCTCGTACCGATCGCAGCACGATTCACTTCCTGAGGCCTTCAAGTGACTTAATGGCCAGTTCTAGGCCGGGTTCTCGTCGGAGGCTTGCTTCATACGCGTCTCGCGCCTCCTTGGTCTTTCCTAGCTGCTCCAAAGCATTGCCCTTGCGCCAACATGCATGAGCCAGCGACGGCACTTCTTCACCCTCAGGTTCGTCCGCGATAAACTCAACGAGCAATTCCACCGCTCGATCGGGCTCGAACTTGTTTTGAATTCGCATTCGCGCTTGACCGTAAAGTGAACGGTAATGCGCGTCACTTTTTTGCCCAAGACGCGCCGCTTCATACTCGGCATCCGCATCCTCAAATCGTTTCTGTTCCGCGTAAATGTTTGCCAACGTAAGGTGAAAGATTGAATTCTCAGGAGACTCTGCGATTGCTTCGAGCAAGAGCGAAATCGCACGCTCGGTTTCCTTATTTCGGGTGTAGCATGCGGCAAGCAGTTGCTTGCCGCGAACCGGATCGCGTAACTCGACCTCCCGACTGAGTTCGATCGCCGTGTCGATGTTGCCAAAGGGTCTTGGGGCCATGTTCGAGTAGACCAACATAGTTCGTGCCTCTGTGTCCTCGGGGTTTAGCTTGATAACGCGGTTGAGCACATTCTTGAGGTGACCCGCCTGAGTCATTGCGCTGAACATGCCGCCGACCCCCTGCATATTCGAAAACATTTGTAGACCAAGTGCCTTTGCGTAGGAAAGGTGTGCTTCGGCGCTTTCCGGCAACAGGCTCGTTGCCTTAAGACCGTAGTCCACCGCTAACTTCACATCCCTGAGTTCGCGCGACACATCGCAAAGAAGCATGCATGCCTCACCATCGTGTTCGGTGTCCTCAATGATCTGAAAAAGTTTCTCTTTGGCTGCCAAAAACTGTTTGCGATTAATGAGTGCTCGCGCTTCCTCTATCGGTGGGTTGCCGATGGCCCCCGCAAAGCGATTAACGGCACTCCCCGCCGTAAGCGCGTTACCTGATGCATCGAGCAACTGCGTAGTTGGATCGCGTGTAAGCCAGAAGTACGACAAGATAGCGAGAATTGCTGCTGCAATCATCAGGCGGCTGAGAATCTTCACGATCGTCCCTCCATTACTTTGACGTATGCATGACGAGCGCACTGTAGGACTAGCCGGGGTGCGGCACAAGCCACCCCCTCGCTGAAGTCTCAACACCGACGTCCCACCCGCCACCAATGCCAGCACCATCGCCGCCAAAGCCCAACCTGAGGGCGCTTGGATTCCCCGCCGCGCCGCCGCTTAGTTGGCCGACATTGAACGCGGCAATAGGTAGAGTACTCGAAGAGTTGCCAGCCGAATTCCTAAGATTCAGGGCAAGCAAGCCGTCTTTTCCAAACTCGTTCGAGTGGGTGCCCTCACATCATGTGAAGGCATGGGAGGTAGTAGCAGAGCGTTTCTAGTCGTTCGACCGAATATAAGTAAGATGTTCACGGTCCAAGGCATTCTTGAACCCATTGTGGAAGGGGCTCGCACGGTTGTCAGCCTTTCGAGCAAATCTCGGCATTTGTGTTTCGTCAGTACCTGCTTCACTGCTACTGGTTGCGGTCCGTCAGTCTGGACCGAGAAGACTGAAACTCGGTCGCAAAATCTCGGAAAGATAGCCGATTGGATGTCGAAACACACAACGGACGAAGTCGATTCGAGGGATCGTCGGACGGCACCGACGGTGCAATTACCAAAAAGACTGAATCGGGAGGACGCAACATCGAGCAGGCGAAGCGAGCGATGGTGCACTTCGATGTAACTGCGCCGCGATCGGTCCATTTTGGCGGACGTACCCATAATGGCGATATGAGCGCCGTGCATCTGAAAGGCAACGTCGAACTTGCTTTCGGCTCGAACACCCAAACAAGCGTTAGCTGCGAGATTAAGAATGGCAGTTTCGAAATAGACTCGTCAATTGAATTTGCTCAGTCGTCAAAGCGGCGATGAAAGGCAAGGATTGGGACCGGTGACGGAGACTTCACGGTCAGAACTAACAACGGTAATATCACCATATGGCACCGTCCGACGTCCACAGACTGACCCACGATACCATCGATCGTTGCGCTATTCCGCTAGCCCCGTACGTAACGCCGAATCGAAGCCCCCCTTTATGTCGACTAAAGTCGTGAGAGGATTACACTATGCTGGACCCTCCGTTGTTTCCCGCCGGGGAATTTACGCCTCGCGCCACCCAAACCAAAGCTCAACGACGCGCCTGGATCGAGACGATCAAGAACGCACCGGCGGAGCTTCGCAAGGTAGTCAAAGAGGCTGCCCAAGAGCAACTTGACCGTCGGTATCGCAATTGGACCGTTCGCCAAATAGTCCACCACCTTGCGGATAGCCACATGCACAGCTATGTCCGCTTTAAGTGGGCGATGACGGAAAGCGAGCCGTTAATCAAGGCGTATGATGAGAGCGCGTGGTCAAACTTGACGGATGCTCGAACTTTGGATGTGGAGCCGTCGCTTCTGGTTCTCGACGGGTTGCACCGCCGTTGGACGGCATTGTTACTCGGCATGAGGGACCTAGATTTTGAGCGCGCCTTCAAGCACCCTGAGTCAGGCGAGATCATCCAACTCTCAACCGCGCTGCCGTACTATGCGTGGCACGGACGGCACCATACCGCTCAAATCGAGTGGACATTCGCTCACGGCAGTTAGCTGAGAAGGCCGACCCAGAGTCGCCAGGCACGCGATTACGCCAACTTCAGTTGTGCAGTCCAACCGTGACCTGAGGATTCCTCGTCTCTTGTTGTCAAACGACTTGACAAAGGAGTGGGACGGGGTCAAATTGTAGGTAGACACTTACGAAATACGTGACAGACGAACTTTCGAATGCCCAGACCCAGCCAGACAGACAAGAAGCGAAAAAACCTTCTACCCATCGTGGCGCGGGCCTTCGCTGAACTGGGTTACCGCCGGGCGACTACGGCCGAGTTGGCGAAACGGTGCAAGGTGCGCGAGAACATTTTGTATCGCCTCTGGCCCAACAAGAAAGCCATGTTTGTTGCCTCGATCGACTATGTTTACGAGCAAGCCGCAAACACCTGGCGAGAAATGCTCAGTGAGAAAAATGACAACGCGGATAGCGCGATGAGGTTACTGAAGCATGAGGCGGCGCACTACGGCGAATCGGGCTTACAGCGTATCATTTTCGCTGGGCTCAGCGAGGCCGACGAACCGGAAATTCGCGAAGCACTGCGTAAGATGTACAGCCGATTCCACCGGTTCATCCGCGGGCAGGTTGCCGCGCACCGAAAAACTATCGAAACCAGCGTGAGACCAGATGAAACGGTATCTGCCTGGGGCATCATTGGCCTGGGCAACCTGTCCAACATCGGCCGCGAGTTGGGTTTGCTTAGCGATCGAGGGCGTAAGAAGATGTTCGGTGATGCCGGCCGGCTCCTTCTGGATGGTCAGAGCGAATGATGATTATTTGTTTGCCTTGACTGTAAGTGCCCACTTACAATTAGGGTCGTATGGGTATGTTTTCAAGGAGAGAATCGTGAGAGACAAGGGTTTCAACTCTATGCCGTTGAGGGCATTCCTAGTAGGGCCTGCGTTATTTCTTGTAGCATCCCTTTCGGGGTGCACGACAGCGGGTACGAAGGGAATGACCCCGCCTGCTGCGGAAGTTGCTTTCGAGCGGTACGAGGTTGTCGTCGGCTTCGCGGAACGCCAGACCGTTTTGACGGGATTTCTTCTCGGTGGTGCTGTCGCTGAACTTGCCGTGGTGAACATTGGCGAAAACGACGATCGCCGATTGCGCATCTACGCACGTGGCGACGGCGCCTGGGCGCCGATACTCGACGAAGCGCTGCGTCCCGAAGTGTTGTTCGTCGACGTTGCCAACATCGGCGGGCGCGACCGGTTGATCACGTACGAGCCCGGCCGTCTGAACTGGTTCGATCCGGAATCTGCGATGGAACGCGCGCTGGTGGCGGTGACCTCCAACTTCAATCCGCCTGATGAGGGCGAAATTCCTCATGTAGATATCACTCGGGATGTGAACTCCGACGACCGCGACGACCTGGTCGTGCCGGACGTCGATGGCTTCTGGGTCTTCATCCAGATGGGTGACGGCGCGTTCGCCGATCCCGTCAAGCTCGGCCCTTCCACTAAGCCATATGTCAACGCAAGGGATAGGGAACATCTCGGAAAATGGCATGACGGTCCCCGCGAGATGGCGGCCTGGTACGTGTGCGAGAAGGCGGATCTGGACGGGTGCTCCGATGCGGGTTGGAGCGCCTTCGAAGGTTTCTGCTACGCAGTCAGCGAGCAACTGAAGAACTACGATGATGCGGCGATGGCCTGCGAAGCCCAAGCTGCGCAGTTGGTGAGCATCCAATCTGCGGAGGTAAACGCCCACGTGACGAGCTTGTGCAAGCGGCGTTCCTGCTGGATCGGCCTCTCGGAGCCGGCGGATTCGGAGCATTGGTTCTGGGCCGACGGCGCCGCTGGCGGAACCAAAGGCGAGTGGGTCGGTTACGTCAACTGGGAGAAAGGGGAGCCCAACAACTACCGTGGGCGCGACCAGGAGGCTACGTTCATGAACTACTGGGAGCATCTGGGCATGCCCGCGCCTTGGCAACAGCAGATGATGCAGACCAAGAGGAGCGTCGGAACCGACGGATATCGATATGACCCCTGGGCTCATCGCCGTGTTCACGAGATGGACTACGACCTAGATGGTCGCAACGACTTGGTGTTCTGGAACGAGGACCACTTCGAGGTTCACACCCAAGACGAGCGTGGGCTGTTTGCGCCCGTGGCAGAGATCTTCACGACCGATGTGGCCTTCGACTCCGACGATCCCGCATCGCTCGCCGGTCCAAAAGGGTTTCGCCAGCGGCGTAAAGATCACATGCCGACCGGTGAAATGACGGGGCGTGTGCTGCACTCGCTCACCGACATGAACGGCGACGGTGTGGCCGACCTCGTGGTGTTCTCGCTGGAGATCAAGAGCATGTGGAGCGCGCACTCCAACTACGAGGTTCACTTCGGAAAGCCAACACCCGATAGCGGCACCGTGTTCGCGCCGGACGTCGGCACCGCGATCCAGTCGGGCGTCCCGTTCGGGGTGGGGCCCCACGACTTCGACCACGACGGCGAGGTCGACATGATGTTCACAACCATCAATGTCGGATTATTCAAGGCGATCGGCATGATTGCCGGTGCGCTTCTGACTGATTCTGTAACGCTGGATCTTGAGTTCTACCGCATGGAAGGCGGCATCTACCCCGACAAACCCAACGCCACGCGCAAAACCAAAATGGTTTCTCTCGGCAAGTCAGGGGAGAAATCTGTCTACCCGGCGGTGCTGATCGGTGATGTGAACGGCGACAATCGCTCGGACCTGCTGGTGCAGAATGGCCGGGAGGCGCTGCACGTCTTCATCGGCGTGCCGGGGCCGGACCTGTTCGCCCGGCTGCCTCAGAAGGTGGCGGTCGCCATGCCCAACGAGGAATACACCTTGCTGGTGGACCTCAACAAGGACGGCAAGCAGGACGTCCTCATGCATCATCCGTCCACCACCGAGTCGCACCGGGTAACAATGCTGATCGCGCGATGAGGGCTCGCTTTCAGGCGGCGAAAGAAAATGAGCGAGAACAGACGCTCTTTAGAAACAGGGAGAATCCAATGGCTGAGAAAACTCACCAGAAGAGGAGTGATGACTATTCAACAAGGATAAGAATAACCGTTTCTGCCTTGGCGGTGATTTACGTAATGGCTTTCTTGAGCGGTTTCTTGCAGGACACAAAATATAACTTTTTCAATTACATTTTCTTTTCCCTTCTATTCATAGGAGGGATCGGTTTGATGATCGGGACTGTCAAGTCAACGCAATCTAGCACGACAAGAGGATTCTTGTTTCTGAGGGGAATCTCCACAACACTGCTGCTCATATTCGGCATCGGTTATGAAAGGTTCAGGCTTGGGGGTCATCACGATCTTGAAGCTTCTGTAGAAGGCCTTCTCTATTGGCTAACTTTGTTGTTCTGGGTTGGAGTAATTGGAAGCCTGATCTTGATTAGGAGACAACCGTGATTATTCCTCATAGATCGAGGGGCGCAATGGAATCCATCCCAAACTAGGCGAGTGTTATTCCGCAATCGCTGGGGACAATTGATCCGCTGTCGAAGAGGCGTGGAGCTAGAGTCTTGGATTTCGCGAGATTTTCGATCTATCCGCCGTGCCCGTGGACATTAGCAGTGGAAGCACGGGGAGCGACCGCAGCCATAACAGCCGGAAGCTCTGATGCTTCGTCAAGTTGGCTTAGGACGCAATGACATGTCGTCGGATCCGTCAGGTGAACCATCTTCCAAGAACCGACTTTGACTTTGTGCCCGTGGTGCTTCCCGACCACACAATCGTAATCCTTGTGGGTACCGAAGTTCTCGTTTGTAACCGGTGCGTGGAAGATCGTAGCGAGAAACTCGTCACCGCGTATGTACGAAGCGGCAACACCTGGATTATCTCCAAACTGAAGGAGGTATACACTATCCAAGTGAAAACCGCCGGGCAACGTAGGTGGGGTCTCAAAATCCAAAGACGACGCGAACTTCTTGGCATCAGGAGGTGACCCGGGCTGCGCATCGTATAGCGTGAGGAACTTGCGAAATGCCTTTTGCGCATCGAGGGGTAGTCCATCGAGAAGGACGCTGAAGTTTATCGTGGATGCTTCAGCCGAATTGTCCATCAAGCTAACGCCGAGCATACCAAGCCCCACGACAAAGACGAGTGAGGCTGCCAACGCCCATCGCCTTGTTCGGAAGGGCCGATAGTTCATTACGGCGCGCTTCGCAGAGCGATCCGCGTCTGCGCCAAGCCGGCATTCGATAGAATCCCACAGGTCTGAAGGGACGCTTACCTCGCTGGAATCTGAGATCCCCAATGTCAGCTCTTGAAGGCTTTCAAGTTCAAGGTTGCACGCCGAACACGTTTGCAGGTGCTCCGTGACGTCTGCGCGTACGTCGGGCGTGAGTTCATTATCGAGGAAACGCCCAATCTGAAGTTTGTAGTCTTCACAACACATGGCAAACGAATTCCAAACCGACGATATCACCGATTCTCGTATCGAAACCAGCGACGAGTGAATCTAACGGCTACTCTTTGGATGCACCACGGGATCACTTTCTTCCCGTAAGCCGTAACTTTTTCGTAAGTTTTCTCGCAGGCGGTCGCGGGCACGGTTCAAGCGTGACGCTACGGTACCTTCGGCAGACCCTAAGATGTCCGCAATCGCCCGATAATCAAGCCCGTCTTGATATCGTAGCAGTAAAACCGCCCTGTCAGATGCGTCCACCCTGGCTAGCGCTGCCTGAACGTCGAGGCGGACATTTGTTGTTTCAATCGGGCACTTCCCGTTATTCGACCCCTTGGCACATTTCTCCAATTTCAGGCGTGCGGTTTCGGCTCGACGGAGAAACTGAAGAGCTTCGTTGACCGCGATTCTATAGAGCCAAGTGGCGATCGACGAACGACCTTCAAACTTCTCGATTTGCGCAAAGCCCTTCAAATAGGTCTCTTGCGACAGATCGAATGCGTCGTCTTTGCTTCCGGTCATCCTAAACAGCAGCCTAAAAACATTGCCCGAAGTGTGCTCGAAAAGATTCCGCTGGGCTTCTGGGTCCCCACGACGGCACCCCTCGATCATGTCTTGCTCAGAGAATCTACTCATCTATCTGTCCGCCGCTTTCATCGGGGGCCTGTCAAACGATTATGATCGTATCGGCCAGGGTACACGTTGCCAACAAGCCGCTCAGGACCAGCCGGGCCGATTGGCGATAGTAAACGACGTTCGTATCGAAGGCGTCACAGCTCAACACGTTTTCCGAGACAACGTGGGGGTTTCTAAGTTTTTTGGTCGTACCGGGAAGGAATCGAGCTTCTCGTGCATCCAATATTGAAACCGGCTGTTCGTGTGGCCTTGCTCACGGTGAGCTAGGCCAGATGAATGGCGCTGTCGAACATGGAGATCGAAATATGAACCGTTTGATTCTCGGAATTGCTTTGGGATCGGCGCTACTGGTAGGCATGGGCGTGCGCCCCGCTATGGCACAGCACGGACAAGACGATCACGACCACGGTGCTCATGCCAAACAAACGGCGCTCCCGGACTGCCCGATTATGGACGAGCCCATCAACTTGGCGATAAGCGTCGCCACGGACGATGGCCCCGTGTACTTTTGTTGTGAAGGGTGCATTCCCAAATTCCAAAAAAACCCTGGAGAATACACGACCAAAGTTGCCGCGCAGCGTAAGGCACTAGCCCATCGAGCGAAGGTCCAAGTGACATGCCCTGTCACAGGAGAGCCAGTCGATAAGAAGTTCTTTGTCGAAAGCGACGGGAAGAAAGTCTATGTCTGCTGCAAGGGGTGCTTGGGGAAATACCAGCGTGATCCGGCAAAGTATGCATCAGCGCTTGCGAACAGTTACACGTATCAGACCAAGTGCCCAGTCATGGGCGGAGACATCAACCCGACCGTATTCTCGAAACTCTCCACGGGTGAGACGATTTACTATTGCTGCGCGGGATGCGACAAGCCGCTACGGGAAAACCTTTCCAAGTACAACATAAACCTTGTCTCTCAAGGCATTACCGTTAACTGGGCTGAAGTGAAGAAAGCCGACAGTGCAGGGGGCCACGATGACCACGATCACGATGCCCATGGTCACGGAAATCACGATCACTAGCAGGCCATAACGACCCCGCTGACAGCCACAAGGGCCGGAACCCGCACTCAAAACACAATGGACGTCTGTGTAACCGGGTACCTACCGGGTAGTGCGAGGTCTGCGCCTGGTTGTGCTGCTTGGCGAGTCAATGTTCTAGGATCGACAGAAGAACCGCGTGAGTCATGGCAGTAAGACCGACGGCTATGGACAGTATCTTGAAGCGATGCCACTCTTGCATTGGGGTGGCTGCGAGTGTGATTGCATTCGTAGCTGGATCTACTGCGATCGCTAGAGCCCAGGGAAACAACCTCAACGAATGGTGTCCGGTGATGAAGGACGAGAAGATCGACCCGGCCATGACAGTCGAGTATCGCGGGAAAACCGTTGCTTTTTGCTGTGATACGTGTGTCAAGAAATTCAAGGCCAATCCAGCAAAGTATGAAAAAACTCCTTCACCCGTCGCCGGGGCTGTATCCGCTACGGTTGGCGGACCGGAGAGGAGAACCGGACATGATCATTCAGGTTCGGGCAGCCTCGGCGATGGTCGGGACTCCGCGCTGGCGGCACTGCCGGATTCGGCCGATCAGCATGGACACGATCACGGCACCCAAGAGTCCGACGATGAGCGTGAACTTATTCTCGGCCGCCTTCACCCGATCGTTATTCACTTTCCGATAGCAGGAATGCCTCTTGCTATGCTGGGTTTTCTTGTTTGGGTGCGAAGCGGCCGTGAGGTTTTCGCCCGTAGCGACGTGATCCCTCTGTTTGCGGCGACGCTGGCTTCGATCGCCGCGGTCATTACTGGCAACATCGCGCACGATTCGATGCGATTTAGTGAATCGCTTCATGTGGTCGTCGAGAGGCATCAGTTCGTTTCGACGACAATCATGGTGATCGCCATCTTCCTATCCATCATCCGGCTTTGGCGTTGGAACGGTCTGATAGGCAAATGGCGGTGGATGTACGGAGGCGGTCTGGCAATAGTCTGCGCGCTGCTTGGCTACACGGGATTTCTCGGGGGTAGCCTGGTCTTTGGGCCGAGTCATTTGGCTTGGTGACGCTATATCGGTATCGAATTATGGGATTGGTGATGACGTGTCAGAGCAAGATGACTTGCACCTTGGTTGCTTTATGCGAAAGTGGTCTATACGTCGATGCTGACTTCCGTTCGGGCGGCAGATCAACATCATGCGCCTGCTACGTTTCGCAAAATGAAGGCCTTCGTTCCGTGAGGAGCGATCTCGGGAGCAACCAGTATGCCGAATAGAGTCGTTGCCGCACTACGCTTCGCGTCGAAGCGATACTGCGCCGTACTGCTCATGTGGATGATCGGAGGGTGCGTTTCGTCCGAGCGTGCCCGAACCGTCTCCAATGCGATGCGGTGGGACGCGGTGCGTGCCCCGTTGCCCACGGTGCGGGAGCATGAAGAAGCAAAAGATGCCACACTTCCGACACTAGATGATTCCGCTGTGCTTGAGGACTACTTGGCGTTCGCCGCGTTGAGCAATCCGGGTTTGGAGGCGGCGTTCAATAGGTGGAAGGCCGCGCTTGAGCGCG
The DNA here is from genome assembly GCA_029260025.1 of Phycisphaerae bacterium. Classification (GTDB taxonomy): domain Bacteria; phylum Planctomycetota; class Phycisphaerae; order UBA1845; family UBA1845; genus JAJRUK01. The sequence continues at coordinate 11,937 of JAJDDZ010000280.1, forward strand.
TGACACAGGAGGAAACCTTGCCGGACCCTCGGTTCACATATCGCAATTTCATTCGTGAGGTTGAGACGCGAGTTGGCCCTCAGAAACAGGCGATGGGCTTATCTCAGGCGTTTCCGTGGTTTGGCAAACTTGAGTTGCGGGGTAGCGTAGCGGCTGAAGCGGCGAAGGCGGCGAAGCAGCGATTCGAGAATGAGAAACTCAAACTCTTCTTCGAGGTGAAGGACGCATTCTATGAGTACTATTACCTTGGGCGAGCCATTGAGGTCGTTCGCGAGAACTTTGCGTTGGTCGATTACTTAGAGAGCGTCGCGCGGGCGAGATACAAGACGGCGTCAGCTGGTCACCCAGATGTCATTCGTGCCCAAGTCGAAATGGGCAAACTTGAAGATCAGCTCAACTCGCTTCGTGATCTTCTCGTACCGGTCGTAGCCAGGCTCAACGCCGTGATGAATCGTCCGACGAATTCCAAACTGCCTTTACCCCGGTCGATTCCTAATGAGCCACTGAACATCGCGAATGAAGATGTTCTCCATCGGCTAACGCAAGACAACCCCGTTCTCAAGGCACTCGATCACGAAATCGAACGGGCCCGCCATGCCGTTGCCCTGGCGAAAAAGAACTACTATCCCGACATCACGCTCGGCTTGGACTACACAGATGTCGGTTCCGCCAAGCGATCCAGTCCACAAGGCTTCGGGAACCCTGCCGCGGTACGCAGCGCGTCCCGAGTCGCTGGCGGTATGGGAGATTTGATCGACGCCTATGCCCTTGGCAAGAGCTTCAGCCCAGGCGGTCGGCCCAATGATAGCGGGCAAGATGTCTGGATGGCGTCGTTGTCAATGAACGTGCCGATCTGGCGTGACAAGTATGCGGCTGGCGAGCGAGAAGCACGTGCAGGATATCTGGAGGCGCTTGGTGCTCGCATACAGCAGGAGAACACACTGACGGCGACCACGCAACGCATACTTTTCGAACATCGTGACGCGGGACGCAAGATCGCCCTGTACCGTGATGTGCTCATCCCGAAGGCCAAGGAATCCATCGGCTCCACAGAGACAGCGTTTCGTGCAGGGTCAGCGAGTTTTCTCGATCTCGTGGATGCCGAGCGTTCTCTGCTGGAATTTGAACTCTCGTTTGAGCGCGCCCTCGCCAACCGAGCACAACGATTGGCCGAATTGGAAATGCTCGTAGGACGCACATTGTCGCGGGGGACAAAGAACGCGGGTGATGTACCAGAACAGACTGAGCCGGACGAAGGAGATGACAAGCCATGAATCCCGCTTCCAACAAAGCGATGACGATACTCTCGAAAACACCGATCCCGCTTCTCGTGGTTGTGGTGTTCGTACTTGGTTATACGTTCAAGGGGGTGGTCAGCACGGCGCCGCCCGCTGATATGTCGTCCCACGAGCATGCGTCGGACGAATCTTCGGAAGAAATCTGGACGTGCTCGATGCACCCGCAGATCCGCCTGCCAAAGCCGGGCAAATGCCCGCTGTGCAGCATGGACCTCATCCTTGCCACTGAGAAGCCAGGAACCGAAACGGCCAAGAAGGCAAAGAGCGAACCGAAATACGCTTGCTCCATGTTCTGTGTGCCTCCGATGCCCAGGCCTGGCAAGTGTCCAATTTGCGGTATGGAGATGGTGGAGGTCGAAGACACAGGCGGTGACGAAGGTGCGCCTCGAACACTAACTCTCTCGGCGATGGCGCAAAAACTTGCTGAGATCGAGACGGTCCCGGTTGAACGCAATACGGTGTCAGCGGAGATTCGCATGGTCGGCAAGATCGACTACGACGAAACCCGCTTGGGCTACATCACCGCGTGGGTGCCGGGTCGCCTAGATCGACTGTATGTGGACTACACCGGAGTCCCGGTTCAAAAAGGCGACCACATGGTCTACCTATATAGCCCGGAACTTGCGACGGCGCAAACTGAGTTGCTTGAAGCGTTGCAGCGGATCAAGCCAGGCGAACCTGGAAAGAGTTCCTTGCTCAATGAGCGTGCTGGCGCGTGGTTGGAGAGCATTCGCGACAAGTTTCGTCTGTGGGGCTTGACCGATGCGCAGATCGCCGAAATCGAAGGGCGGGGTACAGCTTCAGACAACATGACGATCTATTCGCCGATGGGTGGCATCGTCATACACAAGAACGTCCTCGAAGGAAGCTACGTCAAGACCGGTACGCGCATCTATACGATTGCCGACCTCGCACATCTCTGGGTTAAGCTCGACGCCTACGAGTCTGACTTGGCCTGGTTGCGCTACGGTCAACAAGTTGAGTTCGAAGCCGAAGCCTATCCTGGAGAAACATTTACGGGAACGGTCGCTTTTATCTCCCCGGTACTGGATGCTAAGACCAGGACGGTCAAGGTACGCGTCAACGTAGAGAATCTAGATGGTCGACTCAAACCTGAAATGTTCGTACGAGCTGTGGCTCACTCGGAGGTCGCCGCAGGTGGGCGCGTGGTCGATGCTGAGCTTGCGGGCAAGTGGATGTGTCCAATGCATCCGGAGGTTGTCAAAGACGACGCCGGGAGCTGCGATCGATGCGGCATGCCGTTGGTGCGAACGGAAACGCTTGGATTCGTCTCGATTGACACCGGTGATATCGAAGTGCCTCTTGTAATCCCAGCATCCGCCCCTCTGATTACAGGAAAACGTGCGTTGGTGTACGTCGAGCATCCCGACGAACCGGGAACCTATCAAGGTCGCGAGATTCGACTCGGTCCTAGAGTTGGAAATCAATACATAGTGTTTGATGGACTTGCGGAGGGAGAGCGCGTCGTCGTCAGCGGCAACTTCAAGATCGACAGCGCCATGCAGATCATGGCGAAACCTAGCATGATGAGCCCCGAAGGAGGTCAACCACCGCCTTCCCACGATCACGGCCATGAAAAGCATCCGGGCAAAGCTACCGCCGAGGTTATGCCATCACCACGGCAAGACCTCGATGAGCCTAACGGACTCAAGCTGGATATCCCGCCAGCATTTTCAAACGAGTTCACTCCCGTGCTCACGGCCTACTTGAAAACTCAAGATGCATTGAGCCACGACCAGTATGGACCTGCCAAGGATTCAGCAAAGGACTTACTCGCGGCGCTCGCTGGAGTGGACATGAGTTTGCTAACCGGTCAAGCCCATCTCGCATGGATGAAGGAGGCGGACAGCATGACCAAAACCGCTTCCGGCATCGCCAGCTCCGCCGACATCCAAACGGCACGCGCCTCCTTCGCCCTTCTTTCAGAATCGATGATCGTAGCCGCAAGATGTTACGGTGCGACTTCGGAAACAGTCCATCGATTCCACTGCCCCATGGCGTTTGGCGATCGCGGTGGGGATTGGCTCCAAACAAAAGACAAGACAGAAAACCCCTATTTTGGTTCGGCTATGTTCCGCTGCGGCGTGAAGAAGGAAGCCATCGGACGTCAAGCAGCGGGAGGTACAAGCGATGGCCGATAGCAACCCGCTGGAAGGTCCACTGGCGCAGCCTTCGTTCATCGACAAGACCATTCGGTTTTGCATCGAGAACAAACTGGTTGTCTTTCTCTTCATGATGTTCACGATCGGCTGGGGACTCATGTCCGCACCGTTCGATTGGGAGTTGGGTGGCCTGCCGCGCGACCCGATGCCGGTCGATGCCATCCCCGACATTGGCGAAAACCAACAGATTGTTTTCACAGAATGGATGGGGCGATCACCACAAGATGTCGAGGATCAGATCGGCTATCCGCTGACGGTGTCACTGCTTGGCATCCCTGGCGTCAAGACGATCCGAAGTTATTCCCTGTTCGGCTTCTCGTTGATCTATGTCATCTTTGACGAGGAAGTTGAGTTTTATTGGTCTCGTTCTCGCGTGCTTGAAAAGATGAACAGCCTGCCGGCGGGTACGCTTCCGGACGACGTACAGCCGGCGCTCGGTCCGGACGCGACCGCTCTCGGCCAAGTCTATTGGTACACCCTTGAGGGGCAAGACGCAGATGGCAATCCGACCGGCGGCTGGGGTCTCGACGAACTCCGCACGATTCAGGACTGGTATGTTCGCTATGGGCTCCTTTCGGCAAAGGGCGTTTCGGAGGTCGCGTCGGTCGGCGGTTTTGTTAAAGAGTACCAAGTCGATGTGGACCCGGACGCGATGCGGGCCTACGGCGTGACGCTTGAAGAAGTCTTCATGGCCGTTCGGATGTCCAACGTCGACGTTGGTGCCCGTACCATATCAGTCAATCGCGTCGAGTATATTATTCGTGGTCTAGGTTTCGTGAAAACCCTCGAAGACATTGAAGACGCTGTCATAAAGGTCAATGACAACGTCCCGATCTACGTCCGCAATGTCGCGAACGTCACGCTCGGGCCAGGACTTCGGCGCGGTGTGTTGGATAAGGCTGGCGCGGAAGCCGTCGGTGGCGTCGTGGTCGTTCGGTATGGCGAAAATCCGCTGGCCGCGATCAAGAACGTCAAGGAAAAGATCAAAGAGATTTCTCCCGGCCTGCCGCAAAAAACACTGGCTGACGGAACGGTCAGCCAAGTCAAAATCGTTCCCTTCTACGATCGCTCCGCTCTGATTTACGAAACACTAGGCACGCTCAGCGATGCGCTGCTTCAGCAAATCCTCGTGACCATCATCGTTGTGGTGGTCATGGTGCGCCATTTGCGTAGCTCTATCCTCATCTCAGGTCTACTGCCTTTGGCGGTGTTGATGTGCTTCATTGCCATGCGGGCTACGGGCGTCGATGCCAACATCGTGGCGCTCTCGGGCATTGCCATAGCGATAGGCACGATCGTGGATATGGGGATCATTGTATGCGAAAATATTCTCAAGAAACTGGACGAGGCAAAACCGGACGCCAACCGGCTGGAAGTCATTTATTCCGCTTCAAGCGAGGTTGGCAGCGCGATTCTCACGGCCGTCTCAACCACGATCGTTAGCTTTCTGCCAGTGTTCACGATGGAAGCTGCCGAAGGAAAGCTGTTTCGGCCTCTCGCGTTTACGAAAACCTATGCCTTGATCGCTTCGGTCATCATCGCGTTGACCATTCTTCCTCCCGCGGCGCATCTTCTGTTCACGCGAGCCCGCACGGGTCGCCGGAGTCTTACCTGGCTCTTGTATCCCCTGCTCGCCATCGTGGGTGCTGGGCTTGCGGTTGGCTTCGGCTGGTGGTGGCCGGGGGCGATGCTGGTAATCATCGGCGTGTACGGATCGTTTGAGCCGCACCTGCCGCCCTTCCTTCGCAAACTGGGTCCGATGCTGGCGAACACCGTGGTTGTCGGTGCCGTGTTGTTGTTGCTGACGCAGTCGTGGCTGCCGATCGGACCGGAAAAGGGTCTGTGGCGTAACGCCATTCTCGTAGGCGGGACCATTGGAGCCTTGCTGCTGGTGTTCCAGCTCTTCCAAGCAGCGTACCCGCATGTGTTGAAATGGGCGCTGGATCATAAGACCACATTTCTAATCCTGCCCGTGTCGATCGTTATCGCGGGCGGGATGGTCTGGCGCGGGTTTGACGAATTGTTCGCGTGGATGCCTGCACCTGTGCGAGAATCCGAACCGGGGAATTATCTTTCAGCTAAGTTTCCCGGTCTCGGCAAAGAGTTCATGCCACCGCTTGACGAGGGTTCATTCCTTTACATGCCCGTCACGATGCCGCATGCCTCCATCGGCGAAGTGATCGACGTTTTGCAAAAGCAGGACATCTCGTTCAATCAGGTGCCGGAGATCTCGCTGGCCGTGGGGAAACTTGGTCGGGTCGAAAGCCCGCTTGATCCCGCGCCGTTGTCCATGATCGAAACAGTCATTAACTATCATCCGCAATATCTGGCGGATCACTCGGGGCACAGATTGGCGTTTCGTTACGACGAATCTGAGAAGGATTTGTTCCGCGACAAAGACGGTGCACCAGTCCCCGCAAATGACGGTGAGTCGTACTACGTACGAGGTACGTTCGCGCGTGATGAAAAGGGGAAGCTCATTGAAGAAGCTGGTGGGATGCCATTTCGGCTCTGGCGGCCTGCGCTTGATCCAGCTATCAACCCCGGACGCGAAGCGTGGCCTGGGGTCAACAAGCCCAATGATATTTGGGACTTGATTGTGGAGGCGGGGAAAATACCGGGGGCGACTTCCGCACCAAAGCTCCAGCCGATCGCCGCACGAATCGTCATGTTGCAAAGCGGCATGCGTGCACCGATGGGCGTCAAGGTCAAAGGACCGAGCCTTGAAGCGTTGGACAAGGTCGGCCTTCAGATAGAAAAATTCTTGAAGGAGGTTCCCTCTGTCGAACCTGCTGCGGTGATCGCCGACCGCATCATCGGTAAGCCTTACCTTGAAATTGACATCGATCGAAAAGCCATCGCCCGCTATGGAATCAAGCTGCAACAGGTGCAAGACGTGATTGAGATTGCCGTCGGCGGCAGGCGTATCACGACCACTGTCGAAGGGCGCGAACGTTACCCTGTGCGTGTGCGCTACCTGCGTGAATTGCGTGACAGCATCGAATCGCTGGACAAGATCCTCGTTCCAGCGCCGGGTGGTGCACAGATTCCGTTGATCCAGTTGGCGAAACTAGACTCTGTCCGTGGACCGCAGGTCATCAAGAGTGAAGACACGTTTCTTATCGGGTATGTCCTCTTCGACATGAAGCCAGGTTACGCGGAGGTCGACGTCGTCGAGCAAGCAAACGCCTACCTCCTTGAGAAGATCGCTTCGGGCGAACTCGACATGCCAGACGGCGTCAGCTTCACCTTTGCAGGAACCTATGAGAATCAGGTACGGTCAGAAAAGAAGCTGATGGTCGTGCTGCCACTTGCGCTGTTCATCATCTTTATGATTCTCTACTTGCAGTTCAAGTCCGTGATAACAACCAGCTTGGTCTTCACCGGTATTCTCGTCGCGTGGTCAGGTGGGTTTATCATGATCTGGTTCTACTCCCAACCATGGTTCCTCGACTGGAATGTGTTCGGGACAAGCCTGCGCGAATTGTTCCAGGCTCATCCGATCAATCTCAGCGTAGCCATCTGGGTGGGTTTCCTCGCGCTTTTCGGGATCGCCTCGGATGATGGCGTGGTGATGGGGACCTACTTGAAGGACACGTTTGACAAGCAAACGCCGGATACAGTCGCGGAAATTCGAGCCGCGACACTAACGGCCGGAAAACGGAGAATTCGCCCCTGCCTAATGACGACGGCCACGACCATTTTGGCATTGCTTCCGGTACTCACGTCGAGCGGACGCGGTGCAGACATCATGGTCCCAATGGCCATCCCGTCGTTTGGCGGCATGACGATTGAGATTGTTACGATGCTCGTAGTGCCGGTGCTGTTCTGTACATATCAAGAAATGCGGTTCAAGGCGAGACAGCGCGGAATCGGAACTTAAAAGCAAGCCCTTTCTCTGTGGCCGAGGCTCAGCGTGCTGAGACAAAACCTATGGGCTGACGACATATGTGGCAACGGCGGCGCACGGACTAACTACCACTGTGCGAGCGGTCTGCAAGTATGACATGTCAGACTTCATGGGCGGGGATGATGGCCGCAACTTGGAATTCGTTCACGCGCGTTTTTCCAACCCAATAAAACTAGCGAGAATATTGAGATTGTACGGAAGGAATCGCGAGGCTCGTGCATCTAAACAAGTAAAGCAGTCAAGTCGACTGTGGCATCCTCGAATACTCGAGGCGCCGGCTGCCTTGGCCATAGGATCTGACATCGAAGAATGCGAGCGCATGGTCCGGTTCTCAAGTTCGAGAAACTAGCCCTCGTTAGCGCAGACGACGGTGCTGTGATCGCAGATTACCTGGCCGGTTGTCGCAAGGCGATCGGTGAGCAGAATTCCAAACAGGTTGGTTCGTCGATCTAGGTGTAGCTGATGCAAAGAAGAATTCGTATGGCCAGTATCATGAGGCGACGCGATGCCAACGCTTCACGATCGGATTCTCGGAACGCGGACACGCATACGAACCCAAACGAGGATTTCGACCGGGGGCGGCGTTTGTTGTTTCAAGCCGGTGACTTCGCGTTTCTGGTATGCGTCGGTATCGCATCCACAATTGTCGCACACATGGTGCATGACATTGGCTGGCCATTTGTTCCCACGTGCCTACTCGCCATGGTCGCGGCTATGGCGGTGCAAACGCTGCTGGCCATAATGGCCGCGCCGATCCTTGGCTCCATCGAGAGCATGGCCCCTTCCATGATCGTCGCCATGGCAAGTCCAATGGTCGTCTGTGCGGTTCATCTGGCGGGACGAGAACCGACTCGTTTCATCGCCATAGTGATCGGTGCTCTGGTCGCCGTGAGTATGTTCGTGTTCGTTCATTTCTACGGTCGTTCGTGCATCAGTGCTTTGCGGAAAGAGAGCGTAGATGTACCGAATTAACATCGCGTCTGTTTGGGATTTCCGCGCCAGGTTCTACGACTTTTGTGAGGCCTCGGATCTTCGTCGTGGACCGTCGAAGAAGGCGCTCTTCCGTGGCATGCGTGGACGTGTCCTGTTCGTAGGCGTTGGTACTGGGGTGGACATTCCACATTTTCCGCCGGGCCAAACCATTATCGCCATCGACATCAGTGACAAGATGCTCATCAAGGCCTGTCCGCGCGCCCGCGCATATCCTGGTCGAGTCGTCCTTCTGCGAGCCGACGCTCGAAACCTCAAGTTTCCGGACGCCAGCTTCGACACGGTGGTGACTTCATGCACGATGTGCTCGGTGCCGGATCCGGTCCGAGCCTTTCGCGAGTTTAGTCGAGTTCTGCGGCCTAGTGGGCGCCTGCTCATGTTTGAGCACGTTCGTAGCCGCAACCGTATGCTCGGTCTATCGCTAGACATGATGACACTGTGGACGCGATTGAGTGGCACCGAAATGAACCGTGACACGCTATCGAATGCACGGAAGGCAGGTTTTCTTGTCACGAGCGTTGCGAGTGTATTTCTCGATATCATTCTTGCCATTAGGGCAACCAAAACGCTGGCTGCGGAGGGCGAGATTCCGTTCCACGCACCGGGACGGACAGGCACGCTCCTCAAAGAATCGAAGTCGGATGGTCAGTTTGTAGATACTCGGCGTGGATTGACTGACTGTGCGAGATCGTCTGCCGTCGTCACATTGGCATAGCACTTGCACATTATTGAGGCATCCTGAGCAAGTCGCTTGTGGGTAGTGGGACGGTGGACCGATGTGGATTCGGCAGCTTCAACGCCGTTTCGGAAGTGTAGAATGTAACCGCACTGAATCAGGTGCAAGGAGGATAGATGATGACGCAAACCTTCGGAGTAGTGCTTGGCCTATCGGCTGTATTGGCGTTGATCGTGGGTTGTCCCAACGGCGTTGTTGCGCCAGATGCGACGGATTCAGGGACGGCGGCTGTTTCCTCGAAAGCGGTGCAGGTAGCGGCGAGTGTCGGCGGCGAAGAGGGGTACGGAGGTGACCTGATGACGGGCTATGCCGAGCACATGCCTTTGCAGATTGGATTCACCTCAGAAACCGATCTCGCGTCACCCACAGGTGGCATGATCGTCAGCTTGGACAATCAGTCGGATGAGGACGGGACGTTCCATCTTTCCTACTTCGCGAGCCACTTGGGCCTCGATGATCAGATGATGGATATCGACGTGCCTGCTGGCCAAGAGGTAACTGTGGAGATTCCGTGTTCGGAGATCGTGGGGTTAGGGCCGCTCGACGAACCAGGCGAACCGGGTTGCCATTTCGCCGACGGCGAGGCCATCGCTAACATTATGGCGGTTCCTGGATTCCTAGGCCAAGATTTCATATGCAGTGGCGTCTACGAATGCATACTCTCGCAGGACATCGATGATCTCGACGGAGACGGCGACACCGAAGAGTTCGTAATTGTCAGCGACGCCTTAGAGTTCCACATGACAAATGGCGGTCCTACGGGCCACGCTCATGGCACCAGTTCAGGCATGATGGGATCGCACATGGGGATGTGAACACCCGACGGATTCGGGTGTTGATTCGATCGCGCATAATTCAATTGAAAGGATCTTGTTTATGATTCGAGCATTACTTCGCTGCGGCATGTTTGTCGGCGCTCCGCTGCTTATGGTAGTTCTCGCAGCGGGCTGCCAGAATTCTGGACGACGCGCGGGAGTTCAACCGTGCTCTGGTTGCAACCAAAGCAATCAGAGGCCAAACGCTGCATACGGAACTCAGGCCAACGACGGCCACAACCACGCAAACCCTTGATGTCCTGACCAGCAAATTACGAATTGTGAATTCTATCTCGTAGGCCCCAATCGGATAAGGCAAGACACATAATCTCACGCAAAGGAGAACAAGATGGGCATGTGGAGTATGATGATGGTAGGTCTTATGGCGGCTTGGATGTTACTCTTCGGAGGCTTCATGTTTCCGACTGTTTGACCGCCGACAGGTCGATGACTTTCTTCACTTGAGCGCTCGTGGTTCTTGCAACGCGCGCGTTCGTCTCATGGGGTGTGAGCTTGAATCATTTGTTGAGACAAAGTCAACGACTCCGAGGCACTCAATATGAGCAATAGTAGGACAATCAAGATCGAAGGCATGCATTGTGGCAGTTGTGTAAAGAAGACGTCTGAGGCCTTGAAGCGAGTTGCCGGTGTATTGGACGCTGTTGTGTCGCTCGAAGAGCACAACGCCAAATTGACCCTCGCATACGATGTTGATGACGAAAAGCTCGACAAACTGCTTCGGGCAGCGGGAGACTATCGCATCGCTGGGAATGATAGCGCCGACACAGATCACACTGTCCATGAGAAGCCCGAGAGCCTATACCCACTTATTCTCATCGCCTCGTACATTGCCGGCGCGATCTGCCTTATCGCCTGGACAGCTAAGGATTGGTCGCCAGGCGCCATGATGCGGCACTTCATGGCGAGCTTCTTTCTGGTGTTTTCCTTCTTCAAACTCCTGGACCTTCGCGGTTTTGTTGACGCGTATCGAAGCTACGATCTTCTTGCAAAGGCTATCCCTGGGTGGGCAATGGTCTATCCGTTCGTTGAGTTGTAGTTGGGAATCGCCTACTGGGTCGCGTTTTCACCCATCGTCACGAACGTCATAACGCTCGTCATAATGCTCGTCGGTGCCGTCGGCGTTCTAAAAGCGATTCTCGATAAGCGAACGATACGTTGCGCGTGTCTTGGGACAGCGCTGAATCTTCCGATGACCAAAATCACGCTGATTGAAGATCTTAGCATGGCGGCAATGGCTGCTGCGATGCTTCTGATTCGATGAGGGCATGGGGATTGTTTCCCCCGGCCCATTAACGGTATCGGGTTGCTAGTGTACATTTCTGGAAATATCCCCTGCCGCACCCGGCAATAGACAAGTGTTGTACAACGCCTCGGGTTCGACGATCGGAATATCGCCATGACAGCGGGTGATCACCTAGTAGCCACCGACACACTACACACTCATCATGGAGTATATCTGGGCCCCGATCGCGTCGCGCAATACGGGTCTGACGACGACAAGCGGCTCGCCTGCGTCGAGATCGTCACTGAAAAAGACTTTGCTCGAGGGCGATCTGTACATGTGCTCGAAAGACAGGCCAAGTTCAGCCCCAATGAAATCCGTCGGCGAGCCGAGTCACGCCTGG
>JAJDDZ010000029.1 GCA_029260025.1 Phycisphaerae bacterium
CGCCCAGGGTGGCGCCGATGAAAGCGTAGTCATCGACGATTGTCCTCACTACTTCAATAGACTCGATGGCCGCAAAGACGTAGTCGGGACGGGAAGTGTCGATGAAGGCGCCCACCGCCGGGGATGGGATGACAACCGGACTGAGAGTCCCATCTCCGCTGGTATAACCTGCCGGATCGATTCCCGCCTCAAATGCTCGGAGCCTCTCCGGGCCCCAACCTGAGACTCTGATCTCAAGCGTGACGCTGACGCCACCCTCGGGAATGCGAATCTCATTATCGACAATGTCAAATGGCCCCGTTGCAGAGATCGGTCGTAACTCGATAACGATCCCGAAGGCCGGAGAGGCCGTGAACGATGCGACCGAAATCAAGATACAGCAAATTGATGTTCTCATGGCGAATCCTCCAATCTCAAGACAACTATCAGGGGTCGGTGATCTGACGCGAGAGGTTCATCGTGCGCGACGACATGAGCTCTGATTCCCTTGCTCGTTTTGCACGTATTCTTGATCGAATCCGACAGCAGGATGTGATCGATCTGGTTCCGCTCTCCTTGGAAGATGTAAGTCCAACGAGCGTCAAGTTCGTCGTCATCGAAATACTTAACGCCACCTGTCTGAATGAGATCGGCATCTATGTCATCGCGACCGCGAATCCGGCGAATCGCTGGCTGACCTCGGTGATCGTTTAGATCACCAGCGACCATCACAAACTCACCGAGTCGAAGTCGAGGAAGGTAGCTTCTTCGCACGATCGAAGCCTGCGCGATTCGTTGAGCGTCTTGCTCATGTCCGTTACGTTCTGACGCGAGGTGGACGACATAGATGTGGAACGTGCGCCCGCTAGCTGTGAACGACACGCTCATGCCCTTACTGATTCCGGTGTCAGCTTCGGTTTCAGGATCGTCGAGTTCCTCATCGTAACCCTCCCGTCCGGGGATCGTGTCATGCACATCATCGAGTGAGAACTTCGACAGCACCGCCACGTGCTGTTTGGTCGTGTGATCGGAGGAATCACAGACAGCGATATATGGGTAGGACACACCGAACGCTGCGATCTCATCGCGGAGTTCTGTAACGTCTGTTTCGTCGCCAACTTCTGTGAGCGCCACAACATCAGCTCCCAATTCCGCTACAACGCCGGCGACAGCCTTAGCAGCCACTGTAAACTTTGAGTCCCGGAATCCCGGCTCCTCCCACTGATCTCTTTCCGCTTCGCTCGCATCCGACATATTGAAGGGCAGACCGAACTTGATGTGCACCTTGGGGCGCGTAAGGAATTCGCAATTGAAGGTAGTGATGGTCAGCGTAACCTCAGCATTCGCCGCACTAACAAGAAGACCAAGGACGATGATTAACAACGGGCGAGAGTTCATTTTCAAGCTCCTGTGTGGTTGCATGATCGCGTTCCTCGATGCTCGACGATTATGAGTCCGCGCCATCGCCCCGATCACTTTCGGTACCCAACCTTCCTTTCAAGAAACAGGCGGAGATCCATAATCGTTAAAAAGTCGTCACCAATCCAGCCGTTCGAAAACCAAGCCCCCTTTTTGGTTCCGACAGCGATTACCTGATCACGCTTTTCCTGACTTCTTCTGCGTTTGTGTTTTCTTGGGCTGCTCAGCGTTGGAACGAATTGCGGTCCGCTCTACTACCACCTCACCGCTATCTGCGAACTCTACGCACAGAGAAATCATTCCGGTCTCAGTGTCTCGTGTGATGTCCTTGAGAACGATCCCAGATCGCTCTTCCCCTGGAAACGACGTGGAGATATTGCCCGTATCATCGAGCTGAACGCGCGAGGCGGTGCCGGGAAACGGATCGCCCGCGTCGCCCTGGTTCCAATCGTCCGGCTTCTCAAGATCGTGTCGACCATCGGCCTGAATAAGAAGCATCCCGGGGTGCTCAGGCGCAAACTGTTCTTGGGACTCATCGACTCGCCATACAAGCAATCCCTCACCTGGCAAATCAAAATCGAATCCGTTACGCGCCCGGTTTTCGAGAATCAGATACTGGCCGCGTTTGAATTTGGGGCTCACCAATTTGACGACCCGCCCGGTGGTCGAAGTAAATGGCTCCAGCTGCAGCGCACCGGCATCGGTTATGACCTCCGCTTGAACCCAGCCGTGCTGCGTCTTGTGCAGACCCGCCGGATGTGCTGGAGAGTTGCTATTGCCGTTGTAGGAACCGCCTGCCATCAAGTCCCATCGCCCGGCACCATCCCATTCCTTGCCGTCCTCGTCGTAGTTCGGATCGTAGAAGTCCTGCCACTGGAAGGCCAAGTGTCCCAGTTCGTGTGCGCAAACACCGAGTCGACAATCGTGGGGGACGGTTAGGTACACGGTTGCGGAAAGGCTTCCTGGCAATTGCACCGGATTGCGGAGTACCCACTTGTGGGACCAGATCTCCTGTTTGCGTTGTTGGGGATTGATGATCCGCTCGGCGCCAATACCCGCATGAACAATGAAGAGCGCCGTTAGCGAACCCTGACCAAGTTTGTCCAAGGAAGGCGGGAATTCGACTCCCTGCGCTATGGCTGCACTAACCGCATCTTCGGCCATTCGCGGGGCGTTGCGCGGATAGGAATCCCACGATGTGCCCGATTCGTGGTTCGTGTAGAACGAGTACGACTCAGGAAGGCGAAGCCAGCCGTGGACGGTCCCGGTCACATCGACTTTGTTGAGCGAGACCTCACGGTAGTAGTCTCGCATACTGCCCGTTGGGTGGATGTCTTCGGAGAAAAGCAAATCTTCGTAGTGTTCTCTCGGAAGCGCCCCTTCCCTGTCCTCAAAGTCTACCAAGAGCACAACGACTTCAAGCGAACCCGTGACCGGCTGCGACGGAATCGCGATGAGTTCCGGGCCTGTCGCGCCTGCGCCGAATAGTCGTCCGTTATCCATGCCACGATGATGCGTCGCCGGGTTCGTGAACCCAATGGTCTTCAAGAACTTTCGGAATGACAAGCCTTCCACCTTGGTTCGCTTGTACTGCATGAAGAGCTCTGTCATTACATCTGGTGCCGGCGGGATACATCTCATTGAATCCATAACTCGTTCCTCCGATTTGTGCTTAGCTTTGTGCGACAGAGCCGAACACGGCGATCTGTCCCGATCGAATCACAGGTCATGATTGCTCCCTAAACTTACTGGCAATGCGATCGTGTTCGAGCCATGGCAATCCTGTCATAAGAAAACGGAATTTGCAAGCCCGAAGAAAACGAGTGCCATACGCATGCCGTATGCCAAACTGCGTTGTGATCATTAGTTGTTCCGACCCGAATGAACGCTCTTCTCTTCCGTGAGGTAGTCTCTACGGATATCAACCGATTCGAATTCGAAACACTGAATCCGCCACCACCGAAACATTTAAATATCATCGTGTCTCATTACCGTAATGGAAATCAAAGCGATTACGCGCAAGTGGGGAAATTCGATCGCCGTCGTGATTCCCAAAGACGTCGCCGACAAACAGCAAATTCATGAAAATCAGGAAATCGTCATCACGATTGAGAACGAGAAACCGAAAGCTGGCGAATTCTTCGGTTTGCTAAAGAACGGGTTCAAGGAAACCGCCCAAGAAATCAAGGACGAGGCGAGACGAGGTTGGGAAAGCGATACCGATAGGAGCCGATGACATCAGGATTCTTCTTCGACAGCTACGCAATCGTCGAACTTATTCAGGCGAGTCCCAACTACGAGTTGTACAAGGAAGAGCCAGTAACGATCACGCTGTTCAATCTGGCGGAGATTTACTGGTTTGCTCTGCTCAGACTGGATTCAACAACGGCCTCGTTGATTTACGATCGGTTCAGGCCCTGTGTCACTGACGTTGACGACGCCACGTTGAAAGAGGCCATCAGCTTCCGTAAGACACATAAGAAGCGTGATCTGTCGTACACTGACTGCATCGGCTACATCTACGCAAGGCGGCATGGCATGAAATTCCTAACAGGCGACAAAGAGTTTGCGGATCTTCCGAACGTTGAGTTCCAAAAGTAGGTGCCCTCTGTGAAACGGGACATGACGCCAAGAGCCTGAGCGGCCCAACCGAAAGTTTTATAATGGCGCATGACGCGATTCGCGTATGACAGTCAAATCAGCTACAGCCACCCCGACCGCGTTACCATCGCGAATCACCGAAAGACGGCTCGGCATATCGTCATTCACCAGCCTGAGCACATTCAATGATCTTGTTGATGCTCTTCCAGATGATCGTGCATCTCCCGGGTTCTCCAAGAAGGACGCCTGGCAGCTGCTTATCGTCGTAGCCGAACTCTCAGGCACCGATGGCCTTGTGTCGTACCACGACTTGTCTAGACACTTCGCAACGGTTCGATCGGACTTACCGCCAGAGACCGTTCTGGAACTGACGTCACTTCTTCTTGACACTGGGTTTCTCAATTGTGTATAAGCAAGGTATGCGACCGAAAAGGCTCCTCACCGCAAGCATCTTGTATTCCGCTCGCGTTTTCCTTCGAGGATCGTCAAACGGAGCGCGACGCGAACAAAGCAAGTTCCCTATCTGAAAACTACTTAAAGACGTCATGCCTCATGGTCCCATGATAACTAAACTAACCAAAGGACAGCAGATCACGATCCCCTCCCTGATCAGAGAGAAGCTAAATCTCAAGCCAGGCAGCCGAGTAGAAATCGAACTTCGCGATGGCGATGCAGTGATCAGACCAATCGGATCAGATCTTGAAGCGTTCTTTGCGCAATCCAGGAAAGTGAAAGCAAAGCAACATCTGACTGCCGAGCAGATGGATCAACTCGTCGAAGATGAACTTCATTGATTCAAATGTCCTTATTCTGGCGTCCTACGAGAACGAGAAACAGCTGTCGTGCCAACAGGCGATCCGCGAAGGTGGCGTCATCAACGCGCTCGTCCTGGCGGAGACGCTCACCGTCCTTGAGCGGATCATCGACCGTAAGGTCGCCCAGACCGCAATCGCATCGTTTCTACGATCGGATCTCGAAATTGCTGATTTGGATGTGTCGGTTATATTTGACGCACTCAAGCAGTCGAAACGCATGAACTTGCATTTCTTCGATTTGATCCACTACACAACCGCGCTTGCGAGGGAGTGCTCCGCGATCGTAAGCCTCGACAAAGACTTCGAAAACCTAGAACTACCACGGATCGAACCACGAACGGCGGTGCGGAATGCGGGAGCCCCGCCGATTCTCAGCGACGGAGTTGCAGAACATGTCCATCCAAGTTCTCAAGGCATCTCTAATCGCACTGAAACGCTTCAATAATTTCCTATCCAGCACTCCAATTCATTCAAGAGCGACATCATCAGACCATCATCCTTTCGGTGATGCTACTGAAATACTTCACGCCGTCCTCTGTTTTCGTTATCCCTCTTTTCAAATGAAGAAGCCCTCATCAAAAAACAAAAACCCGAAGGCTTCTTCATTTCCTCGCGGCTGCTTAGACTGGCTCGCTGATTCCAGCTCCGTCACTTCCGCTTCTCTCCTGCTTCGATGTTTCGAGTTTCTGTCTAGGCCTGAAAGCCTGCGCCTTGAACTCACAGAGGCACTCAAGGACGGGATGTTTGGCTTCACCACCTCGCGCGCGATACAGCGAAATCTTAAGATCCTTCAGTTTCTGCCTCTGGCAGTCGGTCAAGGGCTCCGCTAGCGCTCTGGCTGCTTCCGCCGATTTGTCCTTTCGCCTTGTCATCACGCCCGACAGAAGATTCACATAAACGTCGACGAGGTCAGGATCGAGCGGTGCTTTCAGTGAAGCAGTGTAGAGGTAGGCGCACACCTCGGCATCTCCGACTCTTTCCCGGTCCTCGCTCTTCTTCCTGCCGGCGATTTTGCACATTCCGCCAATCAATCGCTCCGCGTGTATCTCGCGTTTGATCCACTCAGGCAATGTCTCAGCCCAACCTGCATCGGCGACCACGATCGGCGTTTTATCTTTGTTGTGTTTTCTATTTGTCATTTTTATCTCACCTCCTTTCATCTATTCGAGAGAGCCCTCATCAAAATCAAAAAACTTGAGGGCTTACTCATGCGCAATCCAGGCGGATCATTCCGCCGTTGCTTTCGACTCGTCGATCAACTTTGACGCTTCTTGCTTCGTGCAGCCCGCAGGAACCTCGATCTTCAACCGCTTCATAAAACCGATTTGCTTCTCTGTTGCAGGGACATCGCCATTGCCGTTTGAATGATCATTTCCATTTGAACGACCGTTCATCAGCCATCCGCAACGAGTGTCCTTACCAACCTGTTCGATAATCGCGGCAGTCACCTCCGCATGTTCCACGACGGTGTTCACGCGCTCGTACACTTCCAGGTACTCCTCCACTCTTGCATATTTTTCTGTATCCATTTTTTTTGTTTGTTCAACCTCCTTTCATTTAGGTCAGAGCCATGTCGGCCCCAATCCATTTGGGGCCTTACCATCGGTAAGCCTGACCACAACCGCTACACGACCGTGCTTGGGCGGGGCGAAAGGCAACGGGGGAAAGCGAACAACCTAAATGCAAGCCGACACCGGAGGCGGCTTTTACGTTTTCCAGGAAGTGGAGTGGCTATCTGTCACGGAACGTGACGCGAACGAATGCAATCGCATGCATGGGCGTCTGGTAACGTTGCCATATCAGAACGACGAGAGGTGCTTGGTTCTCCGCAATATTTATATTCTGATGTAACCTGCTTTAGCAATGGTTTGGGAAGACGCCGCTATCATGTTTACTGCGATGGGAATCATTGCGTTACTTTTGCTGGCTGCGAGAGTTTTTCACTATCGTGGCCTAGCGGATAGGCTTTTAGTCGTTGCGCGCTGGGTTCACGATAACATCCGTTTCTGAGTCTGCAGAGCCACCCAGCGATGCTTATCTGACGGTGTAAATAGTCAACAACGATGTTTGCCACGGCCAACGGCGCAAACTACTAGCAAAGCCTGTTTCTACTTTTTCCCACTCACCACGGACAGAAAAATCAAGACGGTGACAAAGATACCAGCCCTGACCAACAGGCATTTTTCGGCATCGTCCTTAGCCCCGCATATCGCGAAGAACATCGGGCTGGCGATCCACTGCGCGGCGTAACTCAGCCCCAATACGAGTAACATCTTCATGGCTCGACTCCAACGTATTTTCGTGAATTCTGTAGCTCGCCCTTCCGATCCCTATCGACTGGACCATGCGAACAAGCCGACACGCTGCCCAATAATCTAAGACAGGCACTCCTACAAATAACCTGCAAAGGAGCTCTCTGCAATGCCTATAGTATCTTGGTTGAGTACGGAGATCGAGCAAGATAACTGGCGATCTGCTGAGCGACTCTAGGTGGCACACGGCATGCGTATGTCACCCAACAATTCATCACTTGAATTGGTAACGATGGTTCGCGAAGATAGACAGAGTGTTGAAGCGTAACGCGCTGGAACCATCTCATTCGCAACGCGTAGCCGACATTGACAATCGAATTCCAGATTCCAATTAGGAGGATCCGACAAATGCAACGGTTCAAACCAGCTCTAATCGCAGCACTGCTCGCGGTCTTCGCGCAGGCAGCCTATGGTCAGAATGCAACTGTTGAATCAGCTTGCTTCAAAGGCGAACCCGTGTCCCAATTCTTCGATGAGATCACCGTGATTGAAAACAAGGGCTACGTTGTCGGTTTTGCGCCAGAAACGCGCACTCCCATCTGGACTTGCTATCGATTGTTCGATGTTGAAGACCCGCCGCAGCTAACGCGACCGAAGAAGAAGTTTTCAACCTATCGAGATGGTGATCTCGAAGTGAAGCATTCGGATTACACAAACAGCGGATTCGATCGCGGGCACATGGCCCCAAGCTCAGGCATAGGGAAATGTTACGGTAGAAGCGCCCAACTCGGCACATTCAAGACAACGAACATTTGCCCGCAACATCCGGGATTGAATCAAAGGTGCTGGGAACGGTTCGAGAGACAGGTTTCCGATTATTATGCCGAGCAAATGGCAGAGGTTTGGGTCATTACAGGGCCGATCTTCGGCGACGCATGTATCGAACTTGAGTCCGAAATCCGCGTCCCTGAGGCGTTCTACAAGATTGTGGTGGCACAGCTTGAATCTAAAGTCGAGATGCTCGCATTAATCATGCCGAACGAACGCACAGAAAAATCCAAGATAGGCCGCTTCGTGCATACGGTGGACGAAATCGAAGATCTCACGGGAATTGATTTCTTTGGCAACCTACCTGACGACGAGGAAGAACTAGCGGAGGCGCGCGAGATACCGCACACAAGCTGGAACGCCGACACTTGGGAATTGCGCCCGACTTTCGCCGGAACGCCACGGACGATCCGTATTCGAGAGTGTGACTAGGCTTAGCCAATGACGAGGGAGGTCGCTCTCACAACGCCGACGAAACGGACGGAGCCGCAACCGCAATCTAATCCATCCCGATGGAAGCTCTGGAATCTCTCGATGAATACGTTGAACGCGGGCGCGAGCCAGGTTGGTTACCGATGACCAAGAGTAAGAAACAACTTTCAGCTCAGAACGTTGACTGTGACCTTGAGCCGATTTCGACGCAGGCTTACGCAAAGCTGCCGTCCGAAGAGTTTGTACAAGTTGGTACGCGGAAACATCCGCATACGGTGCTAACCAGCGTGGTAGGCGACTACAGTGATCTTCCAGACGGAGTGTGGAGCGGAACGCACCAGTGGCTCTGGTTTCGGGAGGGCCGACGTATGGACGTGCGTCTGTGGCGACGAGAAAGTGACTTCTGGGGATATGGTAGGGATAGCAATAGACCGTTCACGATCCAGGGGACCCACGAAGCAGAAATCGGCCTCGTGCAATTCACTAAGCGCTACCCTGCGGGTTGCAGAGTGGTTTGCTATGGGTACTTCAACGGCACCAAGATTACAGGGCACTGGTGCCTTTTTAACAATGAGTTTAGCGTCAATGGGCACTTTGAATTACAACCAGCCGAACCCGACACCAGTGACGGCTCACGAGCCATAGTCCAAACTCCGCCACCTTGGGAGAGCGACTGTCCGCGCTGCGGAGGCCGCCTAACGTTAAGACCGATACCGGCACATGGGGCTGCCTGCTCACTCTGCCAATACGGCTACGATCCGTTACATGCTCGCACTACCGAGTCCCGAGACTACACGACGGTCGAACTAGAACACATACCAAGACCGTGCCAGCAATGCAGCTACGATTTGACGGGATTCCCTTTGATTTATAGGTGCCCTGAATGTGGATGTGGCTATGATTTTGTCGAGCAGTGTCTTCGCGCCTTCTTCCGAAGTCGCACGAAGCCCGAACCGAAACATAGCCCGGGACCATGTTTGAAATGCGGCATCGAAATTAGAGGTCTACGCAATGTTTCTAGCTGTCCTGAATGCGGATGCAGGTACGGGTTGGCTAGGCGAAGACTCTACTCGGATCATGCAAGACGAGGGCTCCAGTGGCACCTGCCGCAGCCAATGTATTATGCGGCATTAGGCATGTTATTGACTCTATTTTGGAATATTTCGCGTCTTGAGGGCAACAGCACTCCTCGTTTTGTTATTCTCAACCTTGTGCTATTTGCGGTAGTTCTTTGTATTTATCTTACGGCCACATACATCGACGGGAAACTCTCAACGATTAGACGTGCTCAGAGAAAATTGAGAAAACAGAAAAAGATTCGCTGGGATTATTGGGTGACTGCCCACCGCGATGGCATCTCGATCGGCACAGATCGCAGCAACAGACATATTCCGTGGGTATGCATTGGAGATACTGAGTACAGGCGCTTCACAAGGCGCTTGATAGTACGTGATATCCATGGTGCATCGATAGTTTCGATACGGCTCCCACCGCGCGATTCTAAGGACGTGTATCGGGGGAGGAGTGTTGCGATGGACATTCGAGAACTTTCGCGTGTATTCATGTCGATAAATGATGCAACGCCGGACGCCTCGAGAAAAAAACTACTCAGCACGTCGAGTTGACTGGGGAACAAATTTCCGACGCAGACTCGAGCTTGGTTGCGCCGAAGCACCTGCCCGAGCAGGACCGCTACGTTCTGTACCACCAGACGCTGCACCGTGCGAAAATTTGGACTTAGTTCCGATTAATTATGCAGCAGTTCGTGATGATTATTCTAAGATGTACCAAGCTTCGGATGATGAAGGCATTCTTCATATCGAACCGCGGAACCGTTGCCGTGCCAGCGCAGTTGCGAGACAGGGCGTTTGGACGAACGTATCTGGATGACAAATTGTAAGGAAATGAGTCCCCAATGAAGTTTTCCGGTCGTCAATTCAGCATTAATACGATGGATCTCGCCAAGGTCCACGGTCTAATCCGCGTGACGACGCGACGGTACGGGTTCAACGTCAAGGGAAGCGCCTTGTCCCAGGGGGAGTTTCGATTCTCCGCAATCCGGGTCGGTCCGTGGCATCGGTTTCTCCGCTGCTGGTTACTTCAGTGGGCCGATTGGACTATTCGGTTAGACGAAGATGCCCAGACGACGGTTCTGACCTACGACAGGCGTTGGTTCGTCTGGTTTCGTTTTCTAGTTGTCATCACGGCAGTTCCGATCGCGTACCTTTGGTGCTTTGGGTTTCGGGCTCTGTATCACTGGACTGATGAATCGGCACATGCGGCTTGGGTTCCGTTGGTTATGCCGTGGATAGGTATGATCTCTATGATGCTGTTCGCACGCTGCGTCCTATCCATTCGAGACTCTCTCGCTTATATCAACCGCATTCGTGAAGATCTGCGCGCCGCAGGATTCATGCTCGACTCACTGCCGAACGCGCCCTGTAACCGGGTCACAGTTTCGGGCATGGCGGTTCTCGCATATGCCACAATGGCCACCGTGCCGATTTTCTTCAGTGTGGAGATTCCGACGCTAAACCCGAAAACAGGGTTTCAGTTGGCGATACTTGGCCTTATTGTGCTTCTCTTGGTCTTATTGGTCGCTTTTCTTGTCGCTCTCTTTGTCGGAACTCAACGATATGGTGCGGACGACCGCTTCGCGGGAATGGCTACGACCCTACACGCAATGATGGTTGTCCTGTTTTTCTTGGCGGCGCAACTTGGCCCACATCTTTACGGTGTGGCAACTTCGAAGCAATGGATCGACGTCACGTCCGTTCGTGCTTTGACAGAACAAGCTAACGAGAGGGCCGGTCAGGAACCCTTCGATGCGGAGACGGAATTATTCTTAGAACGGGCAAAAAGAAAAGTCCTCATGCGTCTTTGGTTTCCTATTGGGCTGTTTGCGGTGTCGTGGATCTTTGCGTTTGGCTTCGCGTTAGCGTCGGTGCGTACGGCTTCCTTAACGCAAAGAACCTGTCGAAGATTGCAGGAAGAAGTGATGACTGCTTCGACTAAGACGAGCACAACCGGGCAGGGATTCCTGCGCATTTTTCGCATCGCACACGGCGCGATTTGGTTTATGTACGTCGCCGTTACCCTGGTCGGCCTTGGGCCGCTGGTTTATGTAGCCGTCAACGCCTTCGGTTCACCAACATCTACCACGGTGATGGGCAAATCTCTTGGAACAGTCCACGGAACAACTAATGGCGTTTCCTTGCTGCTGGGTTTCGAGCCTGCATCTGGCGATCTCCGATTGGTTATTCAACTTCTATTTGTCGCCTGGGCATTGGCTCTTCCGTTCATGGCGTTTCTCTCGGTTCTGGACCTTGCTCGCAGGAATCGTCGTACCCAAAACCGCTTGGCGCATGGAGTTGAAGTCGATGATAACGTGCCCGATCGCGGTGCTGGTTTTCAGTGGCTTGCAGAATTGAAACGCCATGCAGGAATTTGCCCTCCAAGTTTGGTACTCACCGAATCGAGGGAGCCAGTGGCACGAGTGCATGGGCCAATTTCACCTTCGAGAAATCCTCTTGTTGAAATCTCTCACGGCGTTGTCCAACTTCTTTCGGCCAATGAACTCCGTGCGATCGTGGCGCACGAATTCGCTCATGGTTCGTGCGGCCACACGCGAGTCCGCAACCGGCTTCAATGGCTTGGTCGCCTCACTCTAGTGGGCGACACTTTTGTCGGCACACTTGAAGACAGTTTTGGCTACGAACTTGAGGCCGATCGTATCGCTGTGACCCGCTTTGGCGTGTTACCCCATGACCTTCGCAGCGCGTTACTAAAAATGCAGGTGGCTTCGCTTCTTGGCTCTGGCTCAAGCGAACCTATAGATGAGACCCTAACTTCCAAATCAAAAGGGGCTTCGGTTTGGCGGAGAATTGC
>JAJDDZ010000281.1 GCA_029260025.1 Phycisphaerae bacterium
ACCGGCTTGGGACCAAAAGCAGTCCCCTTCCCATCAAATAGCGAAACAAGAAGTTGAACTTCGTCACCCGGCGAAACCGAAACCTCCGCTGGTCGCAAAACCGCAAGCGGAGTCCCACCAGCAGCAGTATCAGCCTCAACCAACATCCCCGGAATAATCGCACCAACCCGATTCGTATTCGTTTTCCCGAGGCAATACGTATCATACCGCGTCATGAAGTAGATTCGCCCATTGGAAAGTGCAGGCGACCCCTGAATCTCAACAACAAGCCCATCAGCGCGAGTAAACTCCTTGTAATCTAGCTTGCTGCACTTATCCCCTTCATCCTTGAGAATATGGAACATCCCGTTCACTTCGCCGATATAGATCACGCCATCCGCCGTCACAGAAGGTGACCCCTTCATCGCTCGACCAACGTCATACTCCCAAGCTTCCTTCCCCGTCATAGGATCAAAGGCATGCAGCACGGCGTTGTTCTCCGCGACGTAAAGATGATCCTTCCCGAGAGCAAGCGAAGAGTAACCACCCTTAATCCCATCAACGCGCCATACCTCAGCCGTATCAGTGATGTCCCCCTTGCCGGTCACATCAATACAAACCAGCGCCCCCATCTCAGTACCCTTCACATTTTCTTCGCTATGACTCAGGTAGAAATACTTACCCCGCGCAACACCCGTCGAGTTCAAACCCGCACGACTATACTCATACGTCCAAACTTTCCGACCAGTCCGCGCTTCCATCCCGTAAACGTTCCCGTCCGCGTTGGGGGCAATCAGAATCCGCCGACCATCTGCCACCGTCACAACCGGCGCAGAATAGGTCGTATTCTTCGGTTTACCCCCAGGCTGACCGATCCAAACAACGTCACCAGTCCGCTTATCAAACGCGTAGTAACGATGACCAGCCTTCTGCTTCCCGGTCCCCCATTGCGTAAGGATATAAGTAAACGATATGATCACCCGATCCTCGTCAATAATCGGCGTCTGCAACCGACCGCCGTACCCGCTACTTCGACCAAGCTCCTCAGACAGCGACCAAGTCCAAAGACGCTCACCGTTTTTATTGAAAGCAAACAGCTGCCCGCCAGTACCGTGGCCATAAACATTTCCGGTTTCCGGATCGCCAACAAGCGAAGTCCAACCCACCCGGTTCTCAACGATGTCCGTATGAAATACGTTGAAACGATGCTCCCAGAGCATCATCCCAGTATTCGAGTCGAGGCAGAAGATTCGCTCCTGCAAACATCCGCCGCTACCCACAGGCCCAATTCCGAACATCCGCCCGTCCATCACGATCGGCGTACTTCGACCACTAATCGGGACGCGCCAAAGGAGGTTCTCGCCGCTTTCCGACCAGCTAGTGATGACCGCTTTCTCACGCGACATCCCGGTCTGCTCAGGTCCGCGCCAATACGCCCAATCATTCCCAAGTGCAGGCGTCGCTACAACGCCAAGTATCAACAGCATCCAACTTGTTCGCTTCATCATTGATCCTGCTTCCTCAATAACTATTTTTCACACTCGACCCGACAAAAAGCCTACCGCCAAGCAACGCGACGCGCCTTCATCTCAAAACGAGGCAACGATCCCGACTCAACAACCAAAATCTTCGGCGAAAACTGAAGTCGATCACGAAACCGCGTCGAAATACGCTTCGCGACATCAACCCCATCGCTCCCACCTGCAAGTTCTAACTTAAGCACCAACTCCGCAAGCGCGGTGTCGCGATTAACCTCGATCGCAAACTCACGCACCTCCCCGAACTCGCGAACCAACCCCTCAACCGCAGACGGAAAAACATTGTTCCCACGAATATACAGCATGTCGTCCGTCCGCCCGAGGATACCATCGCAGAGCCTTGCGAACCACCGCCCGCATCCACAACGCTCCCGTGTCATCCGAACCTGATCGCCAGTTCGATATCGAATCAACGGACTCCCCCACCGCCCCAGATTCGTCAGAACCAACTCGCCAAGCTCCCCATCCGCAACCGCCGAGCCCGAATCCGGATCAAGCACCTCAGGGATAAACTCGCTCTCAATCACATGAACCCCGCCCGGAGACTCTGCGCACTCAAAGCTGCACGACCCGATCTCGGTCATCCCCGTATGATCCAAAACCCGAGCACCGAAGGCTTCCGCAATCCGCACCCTCGTCGCAGGAATACTCCCGCCCGGTTCGCCCGCAACCAAGACGATCCGAACACGCGAACCCCCAAGATCAATCCCCTCTTCCGACGCAACCTCCGCAAGCCGAAGCGCATAAGTTGGCGTACAATTCAAAACCGTAGCTTCGTTAACCAGCAGGTGTTGCAATCGCGCCGATGTAGACATCCCCCCAGCAGGCAACACAAAATACCCCTGCTCAACCGCCGCCTCAAACCCCGCCCAAAAACCAATAAACGGTCCAAACGAAAACGGAAAGAATATCCGGTCACTCTTCTCAATACCGCCGCCCGAGTAGATCACACCCCAACACTTACGAAACCAAGCCCAACTCTCCGCCGTATCCATCCAGCGCAAAGGCCCCGCGCTCTCCCCGGTAACCAGCGAAGAAGTTCCCGACGTCTGATGAAGACGAACGTACCGATCCATCGGATAAGTTAAGTTAGTCCCGTACGGAGGCGAAGACATCTGATCGCCGTGAATCTCGTCACGCGTAGCAAGCGGTAGCGCATCAAGCGGATCACACGAAGCGTCAAACGAAAGGCCACGATACTTATTCTGATAAAACCGGTTCGTCGAAAGGACTTCCTCGAACATCGCCGCGAGTTTCCGCCGATGAAGCGCACCCAATCCATCACGATCGAGCCTTTCTTCCTCAGCAACAAAATAACCCATGTTCGCAATGACTCCGAATCAAACCACTGTGGCACCGGCATCATGCCGATGATCCCGTGCAGCACGAAAAACCCATCCTATCCCACCCGCTTCAAAACGCGAGCATCCCGCATACCCCCACCTCAACACAACCCATCGACCCGTAAGGACTTGTAAGCTCTCGTGACAACACCGTCACACCCAAGAACCCAGCGCCTTGCGTCCCCGGCAACATCCGAATAAGTCATCCCTAAGCAAACGCGAACCACCCGAGCTCCAGACTTCAGCCTGCGCGGACGTAGGAAGTAAAGGATCGCTCAAGAAGGCCGTGAACCAAGAGTATCCATGCAAATAGCATACCTAGCAGCAGGGGCCGCCGGCATGGTCTGCGGGAGTTGCTTGCGCGACAACAGTATCGCAAGAACACTCATAGACCAAGGACACGACGTCGTTCTGCTCCCACTCTACACCCCGCTTCGCACCGACCGACCAGACGCCAGCGAAAACTCCCCGATCTTCTACGGCGGAATCAACGTCTACCTCAAACAGAGATTCCCATTCTTCCGCGCACTCCCAAACTTCCTCTGTAATTGGCTCGACTCGCGTTTCATATTGAAACAAGTTTCGCGATTGTCAGCCTCCGTCGATCCAAAACAACTGGGTCAGCTGACCGTCTCCGTCCTCGAAGGAAAACACGGAGCACAAAAAGCAGAGCTCGAAAAACTCGCCCAATACCTGGAAGATCTATCTCCGGCGATCATCCACCTCCCAAATCTCCCCTTCATCGGAATTGCCGACGAACTAAAACGAATACTCAACGTCCCGATCGTCTGCACCCTCAGCGGAGAAGACATCTTCCTCGACCAACTCCCCGAACCCTACCGCACGCGCTGCTTCGACATAATTCAAAAACAAAGCACAAACATAGATGCCTTCGTCGCCACCTCAGATTACTACGCAAAACACGCAACCCACCACTTCAACCTACCCGCCCATCGCGTACACGCCGTACCCCTCGGCATAACCACCGAAGATTTCCACCACGCATCTTCACGCGAAACAAACCCGACAGACACCCCATTCACCATTGGCTACCTCGCACGCATATGCCCAGAAAAAGGACTCGCCAATCTCGCCGATGCACTCATCGAACTACGAAGACAAGACCGCGACTGTCACGTCGTCGTCGCAGGCTACCTCCCAGAAATCGAACACCACTACTTCGACGGGATAAAAGAAAAACTCAGCGCTGCTGGCGTCGCAGACCGCTTCACCTATCTCGGTGAAGTCACCCATCAAGAAAAAATCGAATTCCTAAGTTCCTTAGATGCCCTCTCCGTACCAACCGAATACCCCGAAGCGAAGGGCCTCTACATTCTCGAAGCAATGGCAAGCAGCGTCCCCGTCGTCCAGCCAGCCCACGGATCATTCCCCGAAATCATCGAAGCAACCGGCGGCGGAATTCTCTACGACCCAACATCCCAGGACGGCAACCCCCTAGCAATCGCCATCTCAAAGCTCATGGACGATCCCCAGCTTTCCCGTAGACTCGGGTCCAGCGGTCGCGCCGCAGTACGCCAATCATTCAACGAAAACATCATGGCGAACAAGACCTGGGAAATTTACGAAACTCTTTGCGGGCGAAACGCATGACAAACGCAACCATGACAAAACTAGAGGCCCACAACATCCAAAAACGCTTCGACTCAGGTGCAGGCGAACTCATCATCCTAGACGGTGCATCGCTAACTCTTTCCGCAGGCGAGTCGCTCGCCATCATGGGCCCATCAGGCTCCGGAAAAAGCACGCTCCTGAACATCATCGGAACACTCGAAGCCCCAACCGCCGGCGAAGTCGTCATCGATGGCTGCAACCCCTTCGAACTTTCCGAAACCGACCTCGCACGGTTTAGAAACAAAACGATCGGGTTCGTCTTCCAGGAGCACCACCTACTCCCACAATGCAGCGTCCTCGAAAATGTCTTGCTACCGACACTCGAAGATCCAAACTCGCCAGACGCCGAACCACGCGCCCGCGAGCTACTCGATCGCGTCGGCCTAAAAGACCGCCTCGACCATCGCCCCGCCCAGCTCTCCGGCGGTGAGCGTCAACGCGTCGCCATCGCCCGAGCACTCGTCAACAGCCCCTCCGTCCTGCTCGCCGACGAACCAACCGGAAATCTTGACACAAAAACCGCCGAAACGATCGCCGACCTGCTCACAGAAATTCATCGCTCCGAAAACACAATCCTCATTGTCGTAACCCACAGCCAACACCTCGCCAACCGCTACGACCGCTGCTCCAAGATCGTCGCAGGCAAACTCGAAACTACATAGGAAAAATCGCGGTGAAATTCGCTACCTACAACCGCAGATCGCTCGCCCACTTCTGGCGAACAAACCTCTCCGTCGCCATCGGCGCAGCCGTCGCAACCGCCACGCTAACCGGTGCGTTAATCGTCGGCGACTCCATGCGAGCTTCCCTACAAGAAGCAGCCATCGGCCGACTCGGCAAAATCGACCACGCCCTCGTCGCCCAGCGCATGTTCCGCGAATCCCTCGCAACCGACCTGGCGAACGACCCACACGTCAAAGAAAAAATCAAGGCAATCGCCCCCGCCCTACTCCTCAAGGGAAGCGTAAGAAACGCAGACTCCGGCGCAAGATCAAACGGCGTCAACATCGTCGGATCAAACGCCAGTTTCTGGTCGCTCAAACGAGAGTCCGACAAGTCGCCCAAAGAACTGACGGGCCGAACCGTCATCCTCAATAGCGCCCTCGCAGCAGAACTCGGAGCAAGAATCGGCGAAGACGTTCTCCTCCAAACCGGAAAACCAAGTCCAATCTCAACCGAATCACTACTGGGAAGACGCGACAACACAACCTCAACGCTCAGACTAACCGTAACCGACATCCTCCCCGCAGAGGGCCTCGCAGCCTTCGACCTAAACCCCCGCCAGGCATCCCCAAAAAACGCCTTTGTACCCCTGGCAGTCCTTCAACGAGCCACCGACCAGAAAAACCACGTCAACGCAATCCTCCTCGAAGAAAAAAACACAGACGCCTCAACAGTACAATCTTTCAACGCCGCCCTAACGAATAACCTCAAACTCGAAGACCTAGGACTAACGCTCCGAACCGACAACAGCCACAACTACATCGCTCTCGAAAGCGATGCCATGCTCATCGAACCAAACATCGAAACCGCCGCAATCGCCGCAGCCAAAGAACTCGGCGCACAAACCTCATCAATCCTAACCCACCTCGCGAACGCCATTCGAAAAAAGGGCAGCGAAAAAACCATCCCCTATTCAACCGCCGCTGCCATCGAACCCGACTCAAAAACCGCAATCGCCCTGTCGAAACACGCACAATCCGAAACGACGACCTTGTCCAGCAACGACATCCTCCTAAACGCCTGGGCAGCAACCGACCTCGACGCCCAACCAGGCGACACAATAGAAATCGACTACTACGTCACCGGACCAATGGGACGACTCGACACCAAGACCACCTCATTCACGTTACGCGACATCCTCAACCTTGAGGGCCTCGCCGCCGACCCAGGATTCATCCCAGAATACAAAGGCGTAACCGACACCGAAAACCTCGCCGACTGGGATCCACCATTCCCCGTAGACCTCAAACTCGTCCGCGACAAAGATGAAAAATACTGGGACGACCACAAGACAACCCCCAAAGCATTCATCTCATTAGCCGACGGACAAAACCTCTGGGCCAACCAACCAGAACGATTCGGAAAACTAACCTCAATCAGAATCACTCCACAAGCATCAGACAAGACGATCAAACTAGAAGACCTCGCCGCAAGCTTCAAGAAGACATTCCTCGCCAAGCTCGACCCCAACGCCCTGGGTCTCGCCTTCGACCCAGTCCGAAAAACAGTCACCGAAGCAAGCAAAGGAAGCACCGACTTCGGAGGTTTATTCATTGGCTTTAGCTTCTTTCTCATCGCATCCGCTGCCATGTTAGTGGCACTGCTCTTCCGCCTATCCATCGAACAACGCACCACCGAAATCGGCCTACTCCTCGCAACCGGCATCCGCCCACGGATCATCACTCGCCAACTCATCACCCAAGGACTATGGCTCTCCGTCATCGGCGCGATCATCGGGACCGCCGGCGCAATAGGCTACGCAGCCTTAATGCTCAGCGGACTACGATCAATCTGGGCAAGCGCCGTCAACACCCCATTCCTAAAAATGACCGCCACACCAACCACCCTCGCCATCGGAGCGGTCGCAAGCATCCTGGTAGCAGCAGGCGCAGCCACCCTAAGCATCAAAACCATCGCACGTCACTCCCCCCGCGCTCTTCTGGCTGGAAAACTAGAGTCATCCCCATCTCAAAAATCAAGAAAGAACGGCAAAGCAAAACCGCTGGCCTTCAGTATGAGTGCCATATCTCTGACACTCGTAGCCCTATCACTTACCACCGACAAGATTCCGCCGGTCGCAGGATTCTTCGCCAGCGGATTCACAGCCCTCATCGCAGGACTAGCATTCCTCGCCCAATGGCTCAAAACAGCATCCCCAAACACAATCCGCGCCAAGGGCACCTCAGCCATGATAAAACTCGCCGCCAGAAACGCCCCCAGACACTTCGCCAGAAGCGTCACCACAGCAAGTCTGATCGCCTCCGCCGCCTTCCTAATCGTATCCCTAGAAGCATTCCGACTCCGCGCCGACGATTCGGGCGACGATAAAACCTCTGGCACCGGCGGATTCAAACTCTACGCAGAATCCTCAACACCCATCCCGTACGACCTAAACGAAAAATCTGACCGCCAAGCCCTGGGGATCGAACAAAACTTCGCCAAAACGACAATCACCGGATTCCGACTCCGCCCAGGAGACGAATCAAGTTGCTTAAACCTCTATAAGCCCAGCGAGCCGCGAATCGTCGGCGCACCACAAGACATGATAAACCGAGGCGGATTCCAATTCGGCACGCCGATGCAACTAAAAGACTCGAACAAGGAAAACCCCTGGACTTTGCTCAACCACCGATTCGAAGACGGCGCAATCCCCGCCATCGGAGACGAGGCAGCCATCCTCTGGCAACTCCACCTCGGACTAGGAAAAGACCTCACCGTCAAAAACGAACGAGGCCACGAAACAAAACTCCGCTTCGTGGCACTGTTAAAGGGAAGCGCACTGCAAGACGAAATCATCATCGCAGACGACCGCTTCACAGAACTCTTCCCCTCAATAGCAGGTAGCGCCTTCTTCCTCATCGATACCGACAACGCCCCATCTATCGAATCAGCGCTCGAACAAAATCTCACCGCATTCAGCCTCGACGTCGCCTCCATGACCAAACGCCTCGCCGACTACAACGCCGTACGAAACACGTACCTCTCAACCTTCCAGGCACTCGGGGGACTTGGTCTGATCATGGGAA
>JAJDDZ010000282.1 GCA_029260025.1 Phycisphaerae bacterium
GTTCGATTGTAGGCGCCACTTCGTGCGATTCCTGCTGCGAATAAGTCGCTGTGAGCGAGCAAGTTCGCCGTCATAAACGCACCATACGAGTGCCCACCGATAGCGATTCGATCTCGATCCGCCACCCCGCGCCGAACAACCTCATCCACCGCAGCCTGTGCGCCAGCGACAAGTTGGGCGACATAGGTGTCGTTTGGTTCTTCTTCGCCCTCGCCAACAATAGGCAACGTCGGATCGTCAAGAACCGCGTACCCGTTCACCAACCAAAGCAACGGCGAGTGACTGTGCGTCCGCACAAACCGGTACGGCGAATCCGTAACCTGTCCCGCGGCGTCGGCACTCTTGAACTCCTGCGGATACGCCCACATGAGCATCGGGAAGGGGCCATCTTCAGGCTTCTTGCCCGGCGGTAGATAGAGGGTCGCGGTCAGCTTTACGCCGTCTGCACGCTCATAGCGGATTTGCTCTTTGTAAACGCCCTTGAGTTGCGGCGTCGGATGTGGGAACTTGGTAATGGCGGTGGGATCGCCCTTCTTCTTGAGATCACGCAAGAAGTAGTTGGGCGTCTCATCGATCGACTCGCGGCGCGTGAGGACGAGGCGCTCTGTTGAGTCGACAAACGTTACCGGTGACTCGTAGAACGGCGCTTGAGACTCCCAAACTCGATTCGAGTTTTTCGTAGAGATATCAAGCTCGTCAATGAAAGGTCGATCGCCTTCAGGGGACGCACCGCGACCAGTATAGAAGAGCGTTTTACCGCCGTTCTCTGTCAGAATAACGCGCGTACCGAACGCCGTCGGGGTCATCATCGGACGACCGGGGTCGTTGTAGCGATCTTCAAAAGAACGATCATGCAAAACAGTAGGCTCTGAACCCGGTGCACTCGGATTGACGATCCAGGTACGCGTCTTGCGGTTTTTCCACCACCATTCAGACGCCAGCGCCATCTTATCGCTTCCCCAAGTCATCCCGCCATATCGAAGTGCAAGCGCTACCAACTCTCGCTTTTCCTTTACGAAGGGCGCGGCCAGTGTAAACACCCGGTCGCGAATCTCGAAGTCCTTCTTCGGATCACCACCGTCCTGCGCCTCGGCCCAATAGAGCATCGCCGGAACATCGGTGCGCCATCCCACAGACCGAACCCCCGTGGGAACTGCTCCAAAACCAATCGGCACCTCTTCATGCAGAGGAAGGTCGGCCACCGTACGCACTTTCTTCCCATTCACATCCCAGACTTCGATGAGGTTGGGAAAACGTCGAAGCGGAACCAGATACGAGTAGGGTCGATGAATCGTCTCGACCAGTACGAACTTACCGTCGGGAGAGGGCTCTGCGTTTGCGATGACGCCCGTTTCACTTACGGGTGTCATCTCGCCGTTGAGCGTGATGCGATACGCGCGCGTCGTCATGAAATGATCGAAAACCGCCTTGTCGTGATCGTTCTTGAGCAGATCTTGATAGGTCCGAGCGGCTGCCTTCGTACCACGACTCTCCTGAATCGTCGGTCCACTCGGAACCGTTGGGACAGATGGAACATCGCCACGGTTTTCCGGAATGAACCGAGCGATCAGCGACCTGTTGTCCGATGACCACGAAAACGCGCTTCCGTAGGCAGCGTTAATGTTACGATCCGAAATCCGACTAGCTGTTGCCGTCGCCAAGTCGATCGACCAAAGCTCGATCCCGTCACTCTTGGTGATCGTACATGCGATATTCTTGCCATTGGGTGACCATTGAACGCTACCAATGCGCGGATCCTTTGGAAAGCCCGTAATTCGCTTTTCGCTAAGGTCGGTCACTCGCCTAACGGTCAATCCGGTATAGTACGACGTTCGACTCCGACCATTCGTTCGCGGGTTGATGCGGAACCCAGCCACACGAACCTCTGGTTGAGCAGTCTCGGAAATCGGTGCGAGATTCGGGCGTTCCATCAGAACCATCCACTCTCGATTCGGACTTACACTCACCGAGGGCGTCGGCGGCGCATCAATCAGACGAGCAATCGCAGCCGGTGGCATTCCATACGGAGTCGCCTTATCGTCTCCCAAGACACGCAGAGGCAGCGAGGTCACCAGCAACATAGCGGCGAGAATCGATCCCCAATACAGATGAGAACGAACTTTCCAAGAAGACGTGCGAACGGTCATGATGGTGCTCCTTCAGCGAGATAATGTAAGGGCGAGCTGGTCGCGTGATGCGTCCCCAGCGACAATTTCTTGTGACCAGCATTGTAGGACGCCGTCACCTTACCGCAACGACGGACTACAACCCGCAACACCCCGATCTGTCGAAAAATGTCACTTCCCATCGAAAAAAATGGTTGACTCGTCATTTGGCAAGTCGATACTTCAACAGAAACGCGGGACATGGAGTTCCAAAGAGCTTTCTCGCCCGCAACGCTGTGAGTCAACCCGACCTAAGGAGACATACCACTATGCGTCGCCATTGGAAACTAAATCTCGCCGCCGTCGGACTCTCAACCGTGGCTGGGTGCAACGTCTTTATCGACTTCTTCCAACTACTTACCCCCGAGACTGGCGCGTCCGATTTGATCGCGTTCGGATCCGAGAAAGAACTCGTCGATTATTTCAAGGATCAAGTCGTCGCGAGAAACTCGCCGACGTTCTTATTCGACCGAATTTCAATCGACGAGGCAATGCCGGTCGAAGCGATCTCAGGGGAAGACGGATCGTTCGACCAGGGTGAGTCCGGCGGATCGACGGGCGACACGGACGCTGCACCTCCACAACCTGGTGGTGATGACGCCAGCGGCGACAATTTCTCACAGACCACGACACAAGAAACAGGAGTTGACGAATCTGACGTGATCAAGAACGACGGCGAGTACGTCTACATGATCGACTCGTCTTCCAATGGCGACAGCGTTCTCCGAATCACGCGCGTTTTCCCAGCCGATCAGATGTCGGTCATTAGCGAAACAAGAATCGAGGGCTTCGGAAGAGAGATTTACCTCCACGATGGCAAAGTCATCGCTATGACAAGTGCCGGTGGATACTACGACATTAACGTTCTTACCCCGTTCGAGGGGGGGATCGCTGTGGATGCGGATTTGGATGATGCGATCGCAGTGGAACCACCCGCCCAACAGACAGACCCTGGCGACGAGGGCTCAGTCGATGAAGGGGGCGCCGGAGGAATTGCGGACCAAGACATTGACGTCTTGCCGCCTTTCGGACTGGGCGAATCGGGATACGTTCGACCTTACACGACCGTCACAATCATCGACATCGCCGACACCGCCTCTCCCGTTACGCGATCGACAACTCGTTTTGAGGGAAACGTTTCCTCGAGTCGAATGATCAATGGCGTCTTGCACCTGGTCCTCGCGAATTTCCAAAGTTATTACATCGATATCCTCCCGGCGATCAGCACCGGCGATGTCAGCACTTCCGATGTTGCGGGCGTCAGCGCATCGCAAGTGGTCCCTGACTTTCAACAAGAAAAAGACGGCGAAATGTCTGAGGGCGACATCCTTTCGTGGGAAGGCATGTTTCGTCCCACGGACCCGGACGGATATGGCATTGTAACCGTCGTCAGTCTCGACGTTGACAACAACGCATCGTTTAGCGCGGTGGCTGTCGTTGCTGAACCGGGACTTGTCTACGCATCGACCGAAGCGCTCTACCTGACCGATACCCAATGGAATTTCCAGGGACAAACGCGCACGACGACCGACATTTACAAGTTAGCGGTTCAAGATCGCGGCGTGACGCCCATTGCAACAGGCAGCGTTCCTGGGCGAATTCTAAATCAATACTCGATGGGCGAGCATGAAGGAAACCTTCGCGTCGCTACGACGGTCGATCAGTCCTTCACATTCAACGAGCAATTCATTGAATCGCAAAACAACGTCTACGTCCTCGCTCTAGAAGCTGGCGAGGATGGGTTGTCGATCATTGGAAGCGTCGAGGGAATTGCCCCCGGCGAGTCGATTCAGAGCGCTCGCTTTCTCGGCAATCGGGGGTACGTCGTCACGTTCCTTCAGACGGACCCGCTGTTTACGATTGATCTCGCCGACCCACGAAATCCGCAGGTCATCGGCGAGCTTGAAGTCCCCGGATTCTCCACATTCCTCACCCCCATCGATCAAGATCATTTGCTCGCGGTTGGTCGCTACATACCGCCGCCGGGCGAGATTGGCTCTTGGGGTGTGCAGCTTTCGATTTTTGACGTGAGCGACTTCGCTAATCCAACGCGAAGTGCAAATGTAATCATCGGTCAAGAAACTGGCGCAGATTCCGAAGCAGTATGGAACCCCAAAGCCTTCACTTATTACGCTGAAATGGGCGTCGTTGCTTTCCCGATCGAAACCTATGGCGGGTTCCAATTCTTCGAGGGTGTTGACGACGATCCTGATTCCAATGGGGACATCGACCTACTCCCTGCGCAAGACGACGGAACCACTGTCGACGCTGAACCCCCGGCGGATGACGGGGTTGAGATTATCGATGTCATTGATCTCATCTCGGACACTTTCCGCGGGGTTGTCGTCTTTGATGTCTCCATCGAAAGTGGACTGACCGAGCAAGGTCGCATCAGCACCGAGTTCGAGGAAATAGGATTCAGCTACCCTTGGTTCACCAGAGGCGTCTTCATTGAAGATCGCGTTTACGCCGTAACCAACGAGGGCATACGCAGCGCCGGCATCGACGACGTCGATAACGCCGACCAATCGGTTGCGTTCGAGTCAACGACCGACGGACCGGTGGCTGTTTTCGAAACAGCGCCACCGGATGACACCACAGTCTCAGGCGGAGGGAGCAACGGCGTCCTGACTCCGTAAACGTATCGCGACAAGCAACGATCAAACCAAGAGCCCGCAGATAACCTCTGCGGGTTCTTTTCTGTCCGCGTGTCGCGTATTACCCACGAACCACTCATTGAGTAACCCACTGCACCTCCCCTACCCCCCCCCATATCCTCAATTCGCCCACCTGGAGAAATTTTTCTTGTAATAGCCCTCTTGCCTCGGTATGCTCAAAGGTGCAATCGGCCACCCGTCGGGGGTGGTCGGGATCGTCGATGCGAGGGGAATGAACGACTCGATCCGGGAAGGGAAGAGCCATGCGAAACTTCGTGAGCTTTCGATCGATGACCCGCGTCGTAATCTGTGCACTGGCGCTCGGCATACAGAATTTCTCGATGGCCCAATCCGTCGAATCGACTGGCTTTGAAGCAGACGCAGCCGATGGCGGATGGGAGGCTAGCTATTCTATTTGCGGTTCCGGTGGACTTTCCCCGAATCCGAATAGCGGTTGGACGTCTACTCTCTGTGCCCAGCCGAATGTCGCGACGGCCAATCCCAAATTGGGCGCCCAACACCTTCGTTTTTTTTCTGACCCTTCAATAGTGTCCCCACGGTGCGGCTATCTTGAATGCCCAAACCAAATCGCCACGCCTCCTCAAGGCCCACAGCCTATCACACCGACGCGGATCTCTTTCGACATCGCCTCGTCTGTTGGCTCAACATGTGGTGACTTCACCGACATCTTCGACTCTGACCTGTTCCTTGTCGCCACCGCCGCGAGCGAAGAGGAGCCCTTTACCGCAGGGCTTAGGTTTAGCAGAAGCGCCGTAGCTTTCGTGGCGACCGGGGTCCCAGGAGAGGAAGTGGGACTATGGTTCCTCTCCGGCTACTTCGACTACGACAAAATGGAAATTGAACTTGATCCATGTGCGAACACGCAAACATACAGGTTCACTAGTGACTATGATGGAGCCGTTCATGAACTCGTTCAGGATTTTGCGGGGAAGTCTCTGACCGTTGAGCAAGTGGTGTTCAGTCATGATAATTTCGGATGCATCTGGGACATCGATAACCTCGTGATCGAGCGGGGCGAGCCGTGCGAGCTTGGCGTTTGCTGTGATCGGACACCGGGTCGCGTGGCGGTTTGCGAAGAACGGATTATTCCTGACGACTGCGTTGGGGAGTTTGATGTTTGGTCTGACTCGAGATACTGCTCTGATGTTATTTGCTCGGAGGTGACCGGCGCTTGCTGCGATTCTAGTTCCGGTGCAGGGGGAAGCTGCTTGGACGATGTTCTTCTCGGTGACTGTAGCAGCGAGTTTCAACAGTGGAACGCCTCCGCGCTGTGCAGTGAACTCGTCTGCGAAGAAGTGACGGGGACTTGTTGCGATCGAACGCCGGGCAATGGTACCTGCGCCGATGGGAGCATCGCCGGTGAATGCGTTGGACCAAATGAAGTATGGACCATTAACAAGACATGCGCCAACATTTCTTGCGAAGAACTTGACGGGGCTTGTTGCAACACGCTGTCGGGTAACTGCTTTGTTTCGACAGTGGGTGGCTGTCCTGGAATTGATGCGACGTGGACCGTCGGGGCGACCTGCTCGGACATTTCTTGCGACCCAGCCCTTGGCGCGTGCTGCGATACGGGCAGCAATGATCCCACGCTGGCGACCTGTGTCACGGCGACCCTTGCCGACTGCGGCTGTAGCAAGTGTACGTGGACGCGCGATGCGGACTGCGAGAATGTTCTTTGTGATGCAAACTTTCAAGTGATTCCGACCGTGAGTGAATGGGGGCTATTGGTCCTTGCGCTGATTCTGCTCGTCGTTGCGAAAGTACACAGTTACGGGAAACTCTCGGAGAGTGAAAGATGAGGGCGTTTGTTGCATTGCTGGCCCTAGTCCTTCCTGCAGTTTGCTCGGCGCAATCCATCGAATCGACTGGCTTTGAAGCAGACGCAGCCGATGGCGGATGGGAGGCTGGCTATTCTATTTGCGGTTCCGGTGGACTTTCCCCGAATCCGAATAGTGGTTGGGCGTCTACTCTCTGTGCCCAGCCGAATGTCGAGACTGCAAACCCGAAGACGGGCGCGCAACATCTTCGCTTCGAACACGACGACGCCTTGCCCTACACGCGGTGCCGGTATCTCGACTGCCCAATGCAGGTATCTACACCTCCACAGGGGCCTCAACCAATCGCACCGACGCTTATCTCTTTCGATATCGCCGACGAATACTGCGCGAGCGCATTCCGAATTTTTGGCTCCTCTCAATTCTTTCTCGCGACGTCTGCAAGCGAACCGGAAACCTTCACCGCAGCTGTTCAGTTCCACTACCAAGGGGTTTTGCTTGTATCCAACGGCATGGCAGGAAAAGAAGTCGGAGTTGCATTTCTCAGCAGCGACCTTCGCTTCGATAGTCTTGAGATTTTTCTCGATCCCTGTACCAACACTCAAACCTATACGTTCAAAGATTCCGACGGGAATATCAAAGGTTTTCTTGAGCAAGACTTTGAAGGCAAGTCTCTGACAGTCGAACAAGTCGTCTTCACAAACGATAACGACCCCGGATGCACTTGGGACATCGACAACCTCCTCATCGAACGAGGCGAGCCATGCGGATTTGGGGTTTGTTGTGATCGGAGCCCGTTGGGCGGGGGAGCGTGTAGGGAACTGGTTACGCAAGACGACTGTGCGGGCGAGTTTGAGATCTGGACCGATACCCGCTACTGCTCTGACGCCGATTGCACAGAAATCACCGGCGCTTGCTGTGATTCTAGTCCTGGTAATGGTGGAAGCTGCTTGGATGATGTACTTCTCGGTGACTGTAGCAGCGAGTTTCAACAGTGGAACGTATCCGCGCTGTGCAGTGAACTGCTCTGCGAAGAAGTGACGGGAACTTGTTGTGATCGAACGCCGGGCAATGGTACCTGCGCCGATGGGAGCATCGCCGGTAAATGCGTTGGACCGAATGAAGTATGGACCATTAACGAGACATGCGCCAACGTTTCTTGCGAAGAAATTGAAGGGGCTTGTTGCAACGCGCTGTCGGGCGACTGCTTTGTTTCGACGACGGGTGACTGTGTCGGAAGCGATACGACGTGGACAGTAGGAGCGACCTGCTCGGACATTTCTTGCGACCCAGCCCTCGGCGTCTGCTGCGATACGGGCAGCAATGATCCCACGCTGGCGACGTGTGTCACGGCGACCCTTGCCGACTGTGGCTGTAGCAAGTGTACATGGACACGCGATGGAGATTGCGGCGATGTTCTTTGTGATGCGAACTTTCAAGTGATTCCGACCGTGAGTGAATGGGGGCTATTGGTCCTTGCGCTGATTCTGCTCGTTGTTGCGAAGATACACG
>JAJDDZ010000283.1 GCA_029260025.1 Phycisphaerae bacterium
CCCGGACAGACGTAGCCGGCAACACGAGTCTATCGAGTAGGGAATCGCCTCAATTCACTTGCGCGAGCGCCCTGACCCATGACGATAACTGCGCAAAAATCCTATCGGACATGCAAGAACCCGGTAAGATCAACAGAGAAAGCGTACTAGACGCACGGGTCGATAACCTCGATCCGTCTTAAGAGCGCAAGAAGATATGTTCGGTCCATAGAACCAAGTGTGATAACCAGCAAGATCGAAAAACAATGAAGATCGCACCAGAAACGCTGACATCGGCGCGCGCGAACATGAATGCCAAAGCGAGTGCACAATCCCAAGTAGGGTCAGGGGGGCAGATGACCAGCGACCAAAAACCGAAGCCCGCGACTAAACCGCCTGCAACACGTTCGCCGCGCTCGCCAGTTCCGTAACCCGATCCGTCTTTTCCCAAGTGAAACCATCACCTGTACGACCGAAATGGCCATGTCGAGCGGTCTCAAAGAAAACCGGACGACGAAGGTCAAGATACTCAATAATCCCGGCAGGCTTCAGAGGGAACGTTTCACGCACAAGCCGCGCAAGACGCGAGTTAGAAAGATCGCTAGTCCCAAAGGAATCAACAAGAACACTAACCGGCTCAGCAACACCGATTGCGTAAGCAAGCTGAACCTCCACCTGCTTAGCAAGCTTCGCAGCCACAATATTCTTAGCGATATGGCGCGCCATATAAGCGGCCGAACGGTCAACCTTAGAAGGATCCTTACCTGAAAAAGCACCGCCCCCATGACGACCCCGTCCGCCGTACGTATCAACAATAATTTTCCGACCCGTCAAACCGCAGTCTCCATGCGGACCACCGACTATAAAACGCCCGGTAGGATTGACATGAATCGTAACATCGTCGTTCCAGAAACTCGCACACTCCCGCTCAATAACAGGCCGAATAACCTTCTCAATGATCTCAGCAACAGCAGCCTTGCTCATATTCCCGCCGTCCGCCTCATCGACCACGGCTTCCGTATGCTGCGTCGAAATAACAATGTTATCAAGACCAACAGGCGTCGCACCTTCATAGCGAACAGTTACCTGCGACTTAGAGTCCGGGCGTAACCAAGAAAGCTCACCCTGCTGCCGAACCTCAGCCAATCGTTCTACCAAGCGGTGCGAAAGATGAATCGGAAGCGGCATAAGCTGCTCCGTCTCGTCACAAGCGAATCCGAACATCAGTCCCTGATCCCCAGCACCCTGCTCAGCGTGAAGACCAGCGCCCTCGGTAACACCCTGACTGATGTCAACCGATTGCGAATGAAGCGAACGCAGAACCGCACAACTTCGATAATCAAAACCCGTCGCAGGGTCGTCGTAACCAATCTTACGAATCGTCTCGCGAATCGTATCTTCAGCAGACCCAAGCGCATCACGGGCAGCTTGATTGTGCACCGTCACCTCGCCAGCGACCACAACCAAACCAGTCGTAACCAGCGTCTCGATCGCAACCCGGGCAGCAGGATCATGCGCCAGCAGACTATCAAGCAACGAGTCCGAGATTTGGTCAGAAACCTTATCAGGATGCCCCATAGAGACCGATTCCGACGTAAACTGATGCGCTTCGCCCTGCACGCTGTTTGGCACGCTGTTTCTCCTTCGCAGTCAATAATCAATACCCGCCGAAACCCGGCGAGCGTACAATACTAGGGGCCACCGCAAAACACGCAACCGACCACGAATCAACGGTCTATGCGCACCCCAATCACGTTATCCATCCAGTCAGGCCCTGCTCACAGATTAGTAGAGTCCCTCGCGCGGAGCACGCCGACCGAGTTCCTTCCGAATCTCCCTGTGAATTCTCAAACGAAGAA
The DNA here is from genome assembly GCA_029260025.1 of Phycisphaerae bacterium. Classification (GTDB taxonomy): domain Bacteria; phylum Planctomycetota; class Phycisphaerae; order UBA1845; family UBA1845; genus JAJRUK01. The sequence continues at coordinate 1,839 of JAJDDZ010000283.1, forward strand.
ATAGACGCCGAACCCATCTCGATCGACCCATTTCATCCGCATACCTCGCCGTAACTTCTTTCACAACATCAGGCCCCGCCTCGCGACGAACACGATCGGCTCCCCCCTGTACGATACGCGATGTTGCTACCTTCTTAGCCATGTGTTCGCCCGTCTTTTTTGATTTCCCGAACCGAGTTCGTCGAAGCGTTCCTGCGAGATCGCTCCACACGCGAACCCGCCCACTTCACCCGACGCAACCTCCGACGCCTGACACGCAATCGTTTAAGCTCACGAGTACCGTTAGGATCCTCTTTCAATACAGATGAGCGAACCCCATCGGTTAGAACAGACTGCACTCGATCCGCACACTCACCAACATACCCCACCAAAACGGCACGCCGAAGCTCGAATCGAGAGAACCGGCTCCAAACCCGGACACCCCGACGAAAACTGTTCCGAGCAGCAAAAGCGTTCATTCGCTCAAAAAGCAACCGGTTCATGTCATAAGACAACAGAGTATCGGTGATATGAATCTCCATCGAAGCATGATGTCGATTATGGTCCGCCGCAACAAGACGGTTAACATCAGCCCACGTCTTGTCACCCTGCAACGCATCACCGCGCAACTCCCAGTAGAAATGACCAAAATTGACGCTGCAATTGCTCGCAACAATCTGACGCGGAACGAACTTCCCATGCGCAACCGTATCAGCGGCAAGATGCGAAAGATAGCCAAGTGCGAACGCACGATCCTCGTCATCCTCAGCGTCATCCAGAATCGCAAACCCCGTAGACCAATGATGACAAAACTGCTTCACACGACTCCACCGTTTCGCAAAGACAACGTCAGCCGCGATGTTCCCATAAAGATACGCCCGTCGATGTCGATAAAGAATCGCAGCAAGTCCCGCCGGAAGAAGCGATAGGTTTCCAAGGATCGTGTTACCGATCTCAACATGCGTCGCAGGCCCCCATGCAAACGCATGACCACCACCAACAAGAACCGCGACCGCGCTAACGACTAAGACCATCCGAGAACGAGGGAACATGACATCCTTCACACCACACCCATCACAACCGGGCGACAACCGCCAAACGAACACCGTCTACCTGATAGTCTAAAGAATCCAGTCCACATCGACCAGTCAGGTTCTCAACATCCGTCCGCCCACGACAACACGCCCCCATGGCGCCCAATCGTCAAAAAGTTGACACAAACCCCTCTCCTCCTAGACTTTATGAAGTATCGGTTCCGAAATTCACGCTTCGCAAACAGGAGCATCCGGGCAATGGCTGAAAAACAGTCCCACATTAGTGTCGAAGACTCAGGCGACGTCCGCGTAGTCCATTTCGCCGTCAGAAAAATCCTCGAAGAGCTAACCATCGCCGACATTGGCGAAGAGCTAACACAAGCGATCGCAGGAAAAAAGGGCGTTAAGCTTCTACTAAGCTTCCAAGACGTAGAACACCTTTCCAGTGCTGCCCTCAGCATGCTAATCAGCCTAAACCGACAGGTAGATGAGCTAACCGGCGACCTCCGCATGGCAGACATCGCCCCACCAATCTACGAAGTATTCAAGATAACCAGGCTCAACAGGCTCTTCAAGATTCACGGGACAACCCCAGAGGCGCTCGCCGAATTCTAGCGCAAACGCGCAACTTATCGGATCAAGGCGAATGACCACTCCGGACCCCAACAACGAAACCACATTCGTGGAATGCGTCATCAAGAGCGATCTCACAGAGACCGCCGGTCCGCGCGAGAGGATCCTCGCCGAGATGAACAGACTCGGATACCCGGAACCAGCCTGCTTCGCCGCCAAGCTTTCTCTAGAAGAAGCCATCACAAACGCAGTCAGACATGGCAACAGCTGCAAACCAGGCACCCTTGTCACCATCCGCTATGCCGTCGGCAAAGAAAAAACCGCCATCATCATTCGCGATGAAGGCAAAGGCTTCATCCCAGAATCCGTCCCAGATTGCACAGATCCCAAGCGCCTCGCCACTCCCGACGGCCGAGGTATTCTGCTCATGAACGCATACATGGATGAAGTCTGCTACCGCGATCAGGGTAGGGAAGTCTACCTGGTAAAGCTCAGAAACTCGACCAAAAGACCGTCCGAAACAGACCTCACACCAACACCCGTCCGCTGGACCATCTTCTTCTCCGGCAAGGTCCAAGGCGTTGGATTCCGAGCAACCGTGGACGACCTCGCCAGCAATTTTGACGTAACAGGCTATGTGAAAAACCTCCCAGACCAAAGAGTCCAAGTTGTCGCCGAGGGCGTCGAGCAACAAGTCGAATCATTCCGCGACGCCATCAAGCAAGCCTTCGCCAACAGCATCGAAGACACCCAATGCTCAGCAAGCCCCCCAACAGGAAAACACGCCGACTTCTCAATTCTCATTTGACCCCTCAAGGGGTCCACAGACCCGCAGTCTTCCGCTATCATGCCCGCCCCGCCGTTTCTAGCTAAAATGCTGGATCGCGGAACGAAGATTGCAAGATAAAGCGGCATTGAAACCGGGCCCAGCCTGCCCAAGAAGGGGCGTCAGGCCAGGCCATGAAAAAATGACTCGCCCAGAACTCAGGAGAAAAATACCGTGCGAATTCTGACGGTCGTAAAACAAGTTCCCGACTCCAACGCCACAATAAAGGTACTCCCAGACGGAACCGGAATTGACCAGGCTGGACTAAAGCTAGTCTGTGACCCATTCGACGAATTCGGAGTCGAGCTAGGTGTCCAGCTAAAGGAAAAAAGATCCGACGTCACAGAAGTCGTCGCCATAACCCTCGGCCCAGACAAGGCTGCCGAAGCTCTCCGAGTCGCCCTCGCCATGGGGGCAGACTCAGGCATCCATCTAAACGACCCCAAGTTTGAATCCATGAACGAATTGTTCGCCGCCTTCGTACTCGCAGAAGCGATCAAGAAAGAGGACACCCCCTTCGATCTCATCGTGACCGGCAAGTACAACACAGACCTGGACGCAGGCGCAGTGGGACCAGCCCTCGCAGAATACCTCGACCTACCCCACGTCGCCGCCGTCACTACCTTAGAAATCGCCGAAGACGGAAAACACTTCAACGCCCGCCGAAGAATCGAAGGCGCTGAAGAAGTCGTAGAGTGCGACCTACCAGCCGTCCTCACAATTGAAAAGGGTCTAGTCGAACCACGATACCCATCGCTCCCCAACCTGATGAAGGCAAAAAAGAAACCAGTAAGAGTCCTGACCTCAGCAGAAATCCCAGGCGAAGATGCTGCCACATCCGGTACCGACTTCATCTCAATCTCGCCGCCCCCTCCCAAACCAGAATGCAAATTCATCGAAGGCGAACCAGAAGACATGGCCAAAGAACTAGTCAGAGTCCTACGCGAGGAGGCGAAAGTACTTTAATATGAGCACAAACAACATACTCGTATTCGCAGAACAACGCGACGGAATAATCCACAGCGCCTCCTACCAACTCCTCGCCATAGCAGCCAAGCTAGCAACCCAGACAGGAGGCCAGGCAGAGGCTTGCGTGATCGGCAGCGGAATCGCCGACCTATCAACAAAGCTCGCAGCCTACGGCGCAAAAAAAGTCTACACCGTAGATGACCCCGAACTCAAAATGTACAGGGCATCCCCCTACGCATCCGCACTCGCTTCCGCAATCGACGCCGCCGATCCAAAGATCGTACTCGTCCCAACCACATTCATGGGCAAAGACATCGCCCCTCGCGTCGCTGCCAAAAAACGTGCAGCCATCGCAATCGACGCAACCGAGGTAAAGCTAGACGGCGCAGACCTCATCGCAGAAAAACCAATGTACGCCGGAAAATTCAGCGGCACTTTCAAGCTCTCCGGCGACAGGCTCCAAGTAGTAACCATCAGAACCAACGCCTACAGCGCAAACGAGCCCCAGCAAGGCACAACAGCAGAAACCCAATCGATCTCGCTATCCCTTACCGAAAATGACAAACGCCTGAAGATCAACGAGATCGCAGCCACAGGCTCCGGCGTCAAAGACGTAACCGAAGGGGACATCGTCGTCTCCGGAGGTCGCGCCCTAAAATCCGAAGAAAACTTCAAAATCCTATACGACCTGGCGGAAGTCTTGGACGGAGCAGTAGGCGCATCAAGAGCAGCCTGCGACGCAGGCTACCAATCCCACACCCGCCAGGTGGGCTTAACAGGCAAAGTAGTCACCCCCAAGCTCTACATCGCATGCGGAATCGACGGAGCAATCCAGCACCTGGCAGGAATGCGAGGCAGCAAGGTCATCGTCGCAATAAACACGAAAAAAGAAGCCCCAATCTTCAAAGTAGCAACCTACGGATGCGTAGCAGACCTATTCGCACTAGTACCGCCACTTACAGAAGAACTAAAAAAATCCAACGAATAGAAACGACCAAGGCATTTGAGCGCACGGAGCGGACCATTGGATGCAGACCGGCCAATCGAGTCGATCATCTTTAGCAGCCACGCCTTGCACCAGATGTTCGCGCGCAGCAGAACGGTTGACCAAGTCAAGGAAGTGATTCAGCGGGGAACGATCTTCACCCAGTACCCCGAAGAAAGGCCCTATCCCAGCGAGTTACGATTGGGGTTCCCAGACGGCGATGCCTTGCATGTCGTATTCGCATACAATATAGGGACACAGACCGGATACGTCGTAACGGCGTATCTCCCGAACCCCAAGCTGTGGAGCGACGACTTCACCGCAAGGAGAAGCACATGACTTGTCTAATTTGCAAGCAGGGAGAAACATCGCCAGGCCGCACAAGCGTAACAATGCAACGCGGAACCTGTACGGTCATCTTCAAAGGAGTACCAGCGGACATCTGCGAAAACTGCGGCGAGTACTTCGTAGAAGAGTCCGTCACGCGCGAACTCCTCTGCCGAGCCGAGGAAGCAGCACGAAAAGGCGCAGAAGTAGAAATACTTCCCTACGCTGCATAAGGGACAACTCCCAATGAACCCAATCGCAATGACAATCGTCCTCCTCATCGGTTGGGGAGCGTTCGCCTATTCATCAATCCGCCGCTACCGCCTGATGATGATCGGCACACCCGACAACCGCACCGACAACATCCCCCAGCGAATCGCCCTAACATTCAAATACGCAATCGCCCAAATGCGAATGCGCCGCTACCCCCTCGCCGGCTTCGCCCACATGCTGATCTTCTCCGGCTTCATGGTCTTGCTTCTTAGAACGCTCGTCTTATGGGGTCGCGGCTACGACGAATCATTCAACCTCTGGCTACTAGGCCCAGACCAAACCCTCGGTGATATTTACGCCTTCCTGAAAGACATCTTCGCGGTCCTGGTCATCCTCGGCACCCTCGCCTTCGTCTACTTTCGCGTCATCAAGAAGCTACCTCGCATGACCCTAAGCACCGAAGGCTTAGTCATCCTCCTCATTATCTTGACCATGATGCTCGCCGACATCTTCTACGACGGCGCGGCGATTGCCCGAGCAACCTTGCCAGCCAGCGCTCAAGCGATGGCCCCAATGCGCGGCGATCCGAGCGACGACGCCGGCGACGGGATAGCCCTACCCAGCCGATCGGAAGCTGGCTCGGATCTCGAACCCGGCTCCCCAATTCAAGGTCGGGGCATTAGTTGGACCTTGCACGAACCCGCCGGCTCACTTGCCGCTGTGATCCTCGAAGGCACCCCAATCAACACCCTCACGATCATCATGCACATTGGCTTCTGGACCCACGGATGCTTAGTGCTCATCTTCCTAAACCTACTCCCTTACTCAAAGCACTTCCACGTAATAACCGGAATCCCCAACGTCTTCGCCCAATCCTTACATCCACCCGGAAGACTCCCCCCCATCGAAGACATCGACGGCAAGCTAGAACGCGAAGAAACCCTGGGCATCCGCCGCCTGAACCAGTTCAGCTGGAAGGCGATCATGGACTGGTACACCTGCACAGAGTGTGGCCGCTGCTCCGACCACTGCCCAGCAACCAAGACCGGCAAAAAGCTATCCCCCAAGCATTTCACGCTAGACCTGCGCGACTTCCTCTACAAACACGAAAACGCCCTGGTCGCCGACAGTGTTTCCGGAAAAACAAAACCGGAAGACGAAACAGACCCCAAAGAACACCAAAAAGACCTGATCGACGGCGTCATAGACCCAGAAGTCCTCTGGGCCTGCACCTCCTGCCGCGCCTGCGAACAAGAATGCCCAGTCTTCATCACCTACGTCGATAAAATCGTAGACATGCGCCGCTACCTCGTCCAAGAAAAAGGCGAATTCCCCAGCGAGCTGCAAACCGCCTTCCGCAGCATCGAATCATCATCAAACCCCTGGGGCTTCCCCGCCGACGAGCGCAACAAATGGTCCGTGGGATTAGATGTCAAACACATCAGCGAAAACCCCGAAGCCCCCGTCCTCTTCTGGATTGGCTGCGCCCCCGCCTTCGACGAACGCGCGAAGAAGGTCACCCGCGCAACCGCCCAACTAATGCAAAAAGCAGGCATAGACTTCGCCATCCTGGGTAACGACGAACAATGCACCGGCGACCCCGCACGTCGCGCCGGGAATGAATACCTCTTCCAGACGCTAGCAAACGCCAACGTAGAAACCCTAAACGGCGTAGGCGCAGACAAGAAGAAAGTCATAACCACCTGCCCCCACTGCTTCAACACCCTCGCCAATGAATACGGCGACTTCGGCGGCAAGTACGACGTAATCCACCACACAACATTCCTCGCCCAACTCGTCAAAGAAGGAAAACTAAAACCAACCAAACGAGTTGAAAAGAGAGTCGCCTACCACGACTCCTGCTACCTGGGCAGGTACAACGAAGTCTACGACGACCCCAGAGAAGCGCTAGCAGCAATCCCCGGCGTAACCCTAGTAGAACCCGCCGAAACCCGCGACAGAGGAATGTGCTGCGGAGCAGGCGGCGCACAAATGTTCAAAGAGGAAGAAGCGGGAACCGAGCGAGTCAACGTAGTAAGGACGCTCCAACTCCTGGACACAAAACCAGACGCCATAGCAACAGGCTGTCCCTTCTGCATGAGAATGATAACAGACGGCCTAGCAGAACACGAAAAAGAATCCCTCCCCCAACTAGACGTAGCCGAGATGCTCCTAGAAGCAATTGAAATGTAATATGCTCGTATTGGTAGGGTCCCCTGTTCGGACGGTCACGACCCGTTCCCGTTCCCATTCCCGAGCTTCCCCCGAAACCAATCAGCAGTAACCCCCTTCTCGCCCAAAATCTTAGCAATATCGCTGGAGTCATCCCGCAACAGCGCCAAAAGCAAATGCCCAGGCTCAACCTCACCAGACCCCGCACGATTCGCAGAATCAACGGCAAGAATCATCGTATGCCAAAACTTCGGCGACCGAAAAACCTTCGCAAGTTCCTGCTGATGCACCCACTCAAACTCACCATGTCGCAGGTGCGATAGATCGTGCCCAGCATCGGGCATCGACTCCACCATCGCCAGGACTTTCGCACGAAGCGCCTCAAGCTCAACCCCAGATTCTTTCAGAATCCGCGCCGGCACGCTTTCAATTTGCTGGCAAAGCGAAAAAATCAGATGCTCAGTTCCGACATACCGATGCCCCAAGCTCCTCGCTTCCTCGATGGCTCTAGCGATAACCTCCCGCATCTCTTTGGTATGGGCGCGACTACCAGAGGCGTTCCCAGAGTCACCCTTCTCCATGAGCGAAGCCACGCGACTGCGAACCTCTTCCAGATCAACATCAAGCATCCGAAGCGCCGAAGTCGCCACGCACTCACCCTCGCCAATAAGCCCAAGCATAATATGCCCAGGAGCAAGGTACCCATGACCAAGTTTACCAGCCTCAAGATTCGCTAGCGCCATAGCATGACGCGCCCGATCAGAAAATCGCTCATTCATCGAAGTTGTGCTCCAAAGGCGTAAGGGTCACTCAAAATCAGGGCAGGTCGCAAGAGACCACACAAGGTCGCCAAGCAAAATCAACGCCGCGCGACCTCCCAACATCGCCCCTAACATACCGCCAAACCCGCCCACTTCAATCGCGCAAGCGACCAATCTCCAGCAAGTTAGACACCAGCCCCCTCATCGCTACCATAATTGCTGTGAATTCCGCCTGAGGCAAGCGGGTTACCATCAATAACCGCCTGGAGTCGAAAATATCAGGTGTGAAGGATCCGAATACTCCCTTGGACCCATGAGCCGGGGCGGCACAGGAAACAGAGTCACTCGGATTTAACAGAACGCGGTCTGCCCAATCGAACCCGGAGCATATCGCTGTGATGAAAAAAACAACTTGGAGAGGTCCATTGAGAAATAGTACTCTTGGCAGATCGTTCAGCACGGCAACCGCAATCGCACTTTTCCTCATCACCAATGTGGAGGCACAAACCGGAACCAATTGGCCCTCCTTCCGAGGACCAAACGCCAGCGGAATCTCAGAAGGTCACCCACTCCCAACAACTTGGAACGTCGAGACCGGCCAAAACGTAAAATGGAAAACCCCCATCCCCGGTCTCGGCCACTCATCACCCGTCATCTGGGGCGACCGCATCTTCGTCACCACAGCAATAAGCTCAGCCGGCGACCCCTACCTAAAAGTAGGCCTCTACGGTGCAAGTCCAGACCACCCCGAAAAAGTCGATCACCAGTACAAACTTTATTGCGTTGACAAGAACTCCGGAAAAATCCTCTGGGAACAAACAGCACTAACAGCACACCCAAAAGTAAAAAGACACGTAAAAGCTTCACACGCAAACTGCACACCAACAACAGACGGAAATTACGTCGTAGCCTTCTTCGGATCACAAGGCCTCTACTGCTACGACATGCAAGGAAAACTAATCTGGAAAAAAGACCTCGGTCGCTTCGACGCAGGCCCAGCAAACGCAGCAACACTAGAGTGGGGCTTCGCAAGCTCACCCGTCATCCACGACGGTCGCCTCTACCTGACATGCGCCGCAAGAAACGTCTCATACGTCGCAGCCTACGACTTACAAAGCGGATCAGAAATCTGGAAAACAAAGCGCCCCTTGTACCCAGGCTGGCACTCACCAGCAATTTACACAGGAACCAAAGGCCCCGCCCAACTAGTAACCAACGGCTATGAGCACATGGGCGGCTACGACCTGAAAACCGGCAAGGAACTCTGGAAAATGACCGGCGGCGGCGACGTCCCGGTCCCAACACCAATTTTCGCACACGATCTAATCTATATCACCAACGCCCACGGCGCAAAGTCACCCGTCTACGCAATCAAACCCTCAGCCACCGGCGACATCACGCTAGACGGCAAAGACAGATCAAACGAACACATCGCATGGAGTCACCCAAAAATCGGAAACTACATGCAAACTCCCTTGGTCTACGGCGACTACCTCTTCACCTGCCGCGACTCAGGTATCTTCGCCTGCTACAACGCCAAGACCGGAAAAAAACTATACAAAAAACGCCTCGACAGCGGAGTAGGCTTCACCGCCTCCCCAGTCGCCGGCGACGGCAAAATCTATTTCTCTAGTGAACAAGGCGACATACATGTCCTAAAAATAGGCGAAAAATTCCAGCGCCTTTCGATCAACCCAATGAACGAAATAACCATGGCCACCCCAGCAATCTCAGAGGGAACAATCTACTTCCACACAAAAGAAAATCTAGTTGCAATCGCCAACTAACAAATCGTAGGGGCCGCTGTGCGGACAACCCCCTTCAGAGCAGCGCCCGTCAGGAAGCTGATACGTAGGCAACCGCGCCCAACAAAAAGTAATCGCCACCAACAGACCTGTAGGTCGGGTCATCGACCCGACATCCTCGACACCCACCAATCTCTCGTCGCCCCCTCCCGTAGGGCACGGTGGTTCTTCCGCCCCAAAGCGGAAGGTTCACCTGCCTCCACCGTCAACATACCGCCCAACAACCATCCACACCCCCTTGCATCCCCCACCCCAATTCCACTAAACTAAACAAAACGGTCAACCGACAAAATCCCCCCGGGAGGGGTCACATTGAAGAACATCAAATCCATCACACTACTCGCTCTCGCCGCAATGACTATGTTCGCCGGTACCAGTGATCATCCTTCGACATCCGTACGGTTCACCGAATGGGACCAAGGCGAAATCCCATTTGATCCACCCTCTCCGAAACCGACCTACCGTACGTCCGCCATTCCGTCGGGAAGTAGCACAGTCAGACGCGGAGCAGCCACAAGCATCCAAGTCAACGTCGATGCCTTTGGCAACAACATTCCAGGCGACGCAGCCAACGAGCCGTCGATCGCGATCGATCCGACTGACCCAAACCGAATCGTCATTGGATGGCGACAGTTCGACACAATCGAATCCAACTTCCGCCAGGCAGGATGGGCTTACAGCGAGGACGCAGGTGCAACATGGACCTTCCCCGGCACACTAGAGCCCGGCGTCTTCCGAAGCGACCCCGTACTTGGCGTTTCCTCTACCGGCGTCTTCTATTATTTCAGCTTGACCGAAGACTTTACATGCGACATGTTTGCTTCATTCGATGGCGGCAAGACCTGGCCACGCTCAGTCCCAGCCCTCGGCGGCGACAAAGGATGGATGGTCGTGGACACAACCAACGGCCCCGGGGAAGGAAACATCTACACGACTTGGTCGGGAGACTACCAAAACTTTTCCCGGTCCAACGATGGCGGTGCAACATTCTCCGTCCCGGTAGATGTCCGAAGCACTTGGGGAACTATCGCGGTCGGACCGGACAGCGAGATCTATGCGATTGATACATGGGGGAAGGTCTCGAAGTCTTCCAATGCATGGAATTCAAGCGAGCAACCGATGTTCAAATCGCCATTGGATTCCGGAATCGGGCGATCGGGGGGATACGCTGGCCCGAACCCAGGCGGCCTGCTCGGACAGCCTTGGATCGCAGTCGACAATTCCACCGGGCCCACTCGCGGGAACATTTACGCGCTCACAACTACCACTTTACAGGGGCAAACAACCGATGTCGTATTCGCAGCGAGCACCGATGGCGCCAAAACATGGTCTCCCGCAAAACGCATAGATAACGACCCCGACCTTTACTCCAACTACCGATGGTTCGGGACGATGTCCGTTGCACCTAATGGACGCATCGACGTCGTCTGGAATGACACACGAGGCAGAGGCGAAGACAACCTCTCAGAGCTGTACTATTCATTCTCAGAGGACGCAGGTACGACATGGTCCCTAAATATCCCCGTCAGCCCCGTCTTCAATTCCCACGTCGGCTGGCCCAACCAAGCGAAAATTGGCGACTACTACCATATGGTGTCCGACAACGACGGCGCACACCTCGCCTATGCAGCAACATTCAATGGCGAACAAGATGTCTACTACCTCTGGCTCGGCCCCAAAGCCCGAGACTGCAATGAAAACGGATTTCCGGACAACGAAGATGTGACCAGCGGAAGAAGCGAAGACTGTAACGACGACGGGTACCCAGACGAATGTGATCCAGACTGCAACGAAAACGGCCATTCTGACCAATGCGACCTCTTGCAAGGACGAATCGTAGACTGCAACCGGAATCATGTACTGGACGAGTGCGAAACCGCAGACGGACGCAGCCCGGACTGCAACGGAAACGCAAAGCCCGACGAATGCGAAGGCGGCTGCAACGCGAACGGGATACCGGATTCGTGCGACATCGAAAGCGACACCAGTTTGGACTGCAATGAAAATCAGGTGCCAGACGAATGCGAAGTGGATTGCAACGACAACAACATTCCCGACACCTGTGACTTAGCGACAGGGACAAGTGCAGATTGCAACAAGAACGAGATCCCCGATGAGTGCGACATAGAGAACGCGGTGAGTCTCGACTGTAACGATAACCAGATCCCCGACGAGTGCGAACCCGACTGTAACTACAACGGGCAACAGGACGATTGCGATATCAACCAACTAACCAGCGGAGATTGCGACCGAAATGGAATCCCCGACGAATGCGACAAGGACTGTAATGGCAACGGCCTCCCCGACACCTGCGACATCGAAGCGAGTCCAGTAATCGATTGCAATTACAACGAGAGCCTGGATGAATGCGATCTTGTACGGTTCAGCGAGGTACAAAGGAGCAATGTCATCATCTCTTTCGAGCGTCGCCCCCAATACTTGATCGCTGCTGACATCGACGGTGATGGAGACGCGGATGTGCTCGAAGGGGGTCCAGCTTCTATCCAGTGGCACGAAAACCTTGACAGTCGCGGCAACTTTAAGGTGCAACCCAATCCAGTCACTGCGACGTTCTTCACCTTGGCGGCGTTAGACGTTTCCGATCTCGACGGCGATGGCGACCTGGATGTCCTCACAGCATCGACGTCAGAGGGAACAGCGGCGTGGTATGAAAACACAGACGGACTCGGAACATTCGGATCACAAAAAATCATTACAGCGACCGTCAACTTTCCAACCGGCGTCATAGCTTTTGACATCGACGGCGACCAAGATTCCGATGTTGTCGCTTCAGGCGCTTACTTTGGAGAAAGACTGGTATGGTGCGAGAACTTGGACGGCAAGGGCGCGTTTGGACCCGCCCGACCCGTCTCGCAAGACATGACGGCTTCTTACTCCGTTTTCCCCGCTGATTTCGATGGTGATGGTGACGTCGATCTGCTTTCCGCTAATGAGCAAGAAGATGTAGTCGCTTGGTACGAAAACCAGGACGGCCTTGGAAACTTTGGTGAACGCAGAGTAGTGACCACGGCGATCTATCGACCTAGATTGGCGCTCGCAGCAGACATGGATGGCGATGGTGACGAGGATGTAATCGCGCAGATTGGGGATGGCGTCATCGCCTGGTTTGAAAATACCGATGGCACGGGAATCTTCGGTGAACCTAGACCAATCGATCAGACCGGACGCAAACTGTCGACAGCCTTTTCCACGCCGGACATCGATGGAGACGGTGACCCTGATGTTCTTGCAACCGTATTTGAAACGCAGGAAATTGTCTGGTACGAGAACAACGGGCGCGGGATGCTAATGCCACCGCAACAGATCGGATTTGAACCACACCGCACTCTTATCTCTGCGGCAGATCTCGATAGCGACGAGGACCTAGATGTTATGTCCAGTTTATCGAAGGAACTGACGCTCTCGTGGGTCGAAAACACCCTAACGAGCAAGGACTGCAATGGCAACAATACACCAGACGAATGTGATCTATCCAGCGGCGCTAGCACCGACTGCGATTCCAACGAGATTCCGGATGCCTGTCAGAAGGACATGGACGGGGACGTCACCATCGACGTTTGTGACGACGACATTGATGGAGATGGGATCCCGAACGATATGGACGCCTGCATCTACACCTCGATCGGCCACTCTGTTAATGCCGAAGGACGTTCAAGGGGGGATGTAGACGGCGATTGCATCGTAACCCTCAACGACCATTTCTTCTTCGCGTTCTGCCTAAGCATATCCGGCCCCGGAGCGCCTCCAGTCTTAAACGACTGCAGCGAGGTATTTGATTTCGACCGCGATGGAGATGTGGATCTGCACGACGCCCAGACCTTCATGTCGGTCCTCGGATCTTGATCGGGCCGAAATGACTATCCAACCCCTCTCACACGTTCTAACCACCTGATCGCTTAAAAAATCCCCTTAACCGATCACCCGTCAAGTTATTAAGCTGGAAAGGACAGCGCAACGACCGCGCGAACGGAACAAAACAGATGAACCCCGACACCAAGATCCCCCCCAACCCCGGTCCGCCCCCCGTTTGGACGTTTAGAAGTTTCGACCTCTGGGCGTTTCCCACGCCCCGCCCCCCAAAAACATCAAGATGTCCCCACGCCAGCCAAAAAAAAACACAAAGAAACAACCCAATAAC